>DYRC01000199.1 GCA_020718925.1 Desulfonema limicola | reverse complement strand
GGTAAAAGCAGGATTTTGAATCAGGGACGCCGCATCGGGCGCCCCTGTAAAATGAATTATGAGAATTATGCAGCCTTAGACAACTTCACTGCACAAACCTTATACTCAGGAATCCCCGACACCGGATCAAGTGCCGCATTGGTCAGCATATTTGCAGCAGATTCCGCAAAATGGAAGGGCATAAATACTGTTCCTGCAACTGCTTTAGGTGATACGCTGACTTTTGCCGCAATAGCCCCGCGCCGTGAGGCGATATGAATCACTTCGCCGGATTTGACGCCGTATCTGGCAGCGTCTGTTTCTGCAATCTCGACAAAGTTTTCAGGCGCACGATTATTCAATCCTTCGGTTTTCCGGGTCATCGAACCCGTATGATACTGATACAACACCCGTCCGGTGGTCAGATACATCGGATAGTCGTCATCGGTTTTTTCCGCCGGGGGAATAAACTCAATGGCATGAAAATTGCCCTTGCCGATAGGGAACTGAACTCCGTGCAGAACCGGCGTTCCCGGATGATCGGCGGTCGGACAGGGCCAGTGAATGCCTTCTTCTTCAATCCGCTCATAGCTGATGCCCGCATAAGACGGCGTTACAGCGCGGACTTCCTCGAAAATTGCTTTCGCGCTCTCATATTTCAACGGATAGCCCATCCGGGTGGCAATTTCACAGGTGATTTTCCAATCATCCCAAGCTTCTCCCGGCATCTCAACTGCTTTGCGGACTCGCTGCACTCTGCGCTCGGTGTTTGAAAAAGTTCCATCTTTTTCAGCAAAGCAGGCAGACGGCAGCACCACATCCGCAAGCTTGGCGGTTTCAGTCATAAAAATATCCTGAACCACCAGAAATTCAAGGTGTTTGATGCTTTTTTCAGCATGATGCAGATCAGGATCAGATACCAGCGGATTTTCACCCACGATATAGAGAGCCTTGATTTCGCCGCTATGCGCTTTGGGAATCATATCGGTTACTTTAAGCCCGACTTTGGAGGATATGCCGGTAACGCCCCATGCGGCTTCCATTTTCTTGACCGCATCGGCATTATTGACCAACTGATATGCGGTGAACACATTCGGCAGACCGCCCATATCGCACGCGCCCTGCACATTGTTCTGTCCGCGCAGAGGATTAACGCCGGTGCCGGGTTTTCCGATATGTCCGCAAAGCATTGCCAAGTTTGCCAGCGATTTGACATTATCCGTGCCGGTGATATGCTGAGTAATTCCCATGCAATACACAATGCTTGCACGCCCTGCCTGAGCATACATACGCGCTGCTTCTGTCAGAGCATTTGCCGGAATGCCGGTAATTTTCTCAACATATTCAGGCGTGTATTTTTCAACAACCGCTTTCATGGCTTCAAAATTCTGTGTGCGGTTTGCGACAAACTCTTTATTGTACAAACCTTCTTTGATAATGACATTCATCATGCCGTTAATCCACGCCACATCTGTGCCGAGATTCTGCCGAAGCCACATTTTGGCAAAACCGGCAATTTTGATGTTTCTGGGATCAATCACGATGAGTTTCGCGCCTTTGAACTTGACGGCTCGTTTGATAACCGAAGAAATCACCGGATGATTTTCAGTGGTGTTTGAGCCGGTAATCAGGATCACATCTGCCTCTCCGATGTCTGCAATGGTGTTGGTCATTGCACCGCTTCCGAAAGCTGCTGCCAGACCGGCAACAGTGGAGCTATGTCAGAGACGGGCGCAGTGGTCAACATTATTCGTTTTAATGACCGCACGGGCAAGTTTCTGAACAACATAATTCTCTTCATTCGTGATTCGGGCAGAAGTTAACACGCCGATAGAATCTGATCCGTGATTCTGCTTAATATCGCCGAGTTTTTTGGCAACCAGATTCAACGCCTCATCCCAACTTGCTTTGCGGAACTCGCCGTTTTCCTTAATCATCGGTGTGGTCAGGCGTTCAGGGGAATTGACAAAATTGAAGCCGAACCGCCCTTTGACGCACAAGCTGCCGTAATTGGGCGCGCATTCCTCCGCGCCTTCGACTTTGACCACTTTATTGTCTCTGACATGCAGATACATCTGGCATCCCACGCCGCAGTATGAGCAGGTGGTTTTGACTTTCGTGGTTTCCCACTGGCGGACGTTGTATCGGACATCTTTTTCCACCAACGCGCCGACCGGACATGCCTGAACGCATTCGCCGCAAAATACGCAATCCGAATCTTTCAGGGGTCTGTCGCCTGCGGCAATCACTTTGGTTGCCGAACCGCGATAGCCCAGACTGATGGCATTGTTCACCTGAACATCATTACATGCCTGAACGCAGCGTCCGCATTTGATACAGCGAGAAAAATCCCGGACAATAAAAGGATTCACGGTCTCCATCGGATAGGCAACATCCGTGCGTGAAAATCTTTCGCCGGATACCTGATAGCGATACGCCAGATTCTGCAACTGACAATCGCCCCAGACCGGACAAAGCTCGGAACTGTTATCATCTTTGTGAACATCAATCTGAAAATTTGTCCATTCTTTGTCGTCAGAGCCGCGCACCGCGCAGTTATGGTTGCCGGAAGACAGCATGAGCTGCAAAATCATCCGTCTTGATTCGACAACCTGCTTTGATTCTGTCCGCACGATCATGTTCGGCATAGCGGGCGTGGCACAGGCAGGCGGAAGGTTTCTTGCGCCTTGCACTTCGACTACGCAGATTCGGCATTCGCCGGTAGGTACTGTGCCTTTCAGATGGCACAATGTCGGAATATCAATGCTGTTTCGCCGGGCAACGTCCAAAATCGTTTCTCCCGGCTGAAATGAAAACTCATTGCCATTGATAACAATGATATTCTTAGGTTCGGGTTTGGGATCAGCCATCGGTTATCTCCTTTAAAAAGATAGCGTTATCGTTAAAAATTTTTATTGCTTAACAAGTTCAAAGATGGATATATATCCGATTTCTGAAAGTTTCAATAGTCATATTTGTCTATTCATAAAAATAGCATAAAATACGCTATTATGAAAAAGGTCAAGAAGAAACTGAACTCAGGATATTTTTTCCTTGTATCTGATTCGGTTTTTAATTAGGATAGGGCAACGTATATTCTGAAAAAGGCGCATTTAATGATATGAAAAGAATCGAAGATGTTACCCTGCTTTATGAAATCAGCAAGACGTTGCACGAAAATCTGGATTTGAAAAAATCTCTGTATAAAGTGTTGGAGATTTTATCCGCGTCAATGGACATGGTGCGGGGGACCATTACGATGCTGCATCCGTTGCGGAATGAAATCGTGATTGAAGTGGCGCATGGCATTTCTCAGCGGGCAATTGAAAAAGTTACTTACAAACTGGGCGAAGGCGTTACCGGGCGGGTGTTTGAAACCGGCAAATCTGTGGCGATTCCCAGAATCAGCGAAGAACCTTCGTTTTTAAACCGCACAGATTCCAGAAAGACCGAAGATGAACGGGAACTGTCTTTTTTATGCGTCCCGATCAAAAAAGGCAATCAGGTTATCGGCGCTCTGAGTGCGGATCGGCATTATGAAGAATCCTATTCGCTGAAAAACGGGCTGAGGATGATGTCGGTTATAGCGACGATGCTTGCCCAGCATGTAGCCAACTTGGAAATCATTCATCGCGAAAAAGAGCAGTTGCGCGAAGAAAACCTGCGTCTGCGCGGAGAGCTTGAAAACAAATACCGCATCAACAATCTGATTGGCAGCAGCAGCCGAATGCGGGAAGTGTTTCAGATGATTTCTCAGGTATCCAAAAGCAATGCCACTGTTCTGATTCGGGGAGAATCGGGAACCGGAAAAGAATTGGTCGCCAATTCGATTCATTACAACAGCCATCGTGCTAAAATGCCGTTTGTGAAGGTTAATTGCGCGGCTCTGCCAGCCAACCTCATTGAAAGCGAACTTTTCGGGCATGAAAAAGGCTCGTTCACCGGCGCTATCAAACAAAAGCTGGGGAAATTTGAAATTTCGCATAAGGGAACGATTTTTTTGGATGAAATCGGTTCTATCAACATGGATGTTCAGGCGACTCTGCTCAGAGTGCTGCAGGAAAAAGAATTTGAGCGGGTCGGCGGGCATAAAACCATCAAAGCTGACGTGCGGGTCGTTGCCGCCACCAATAAAAATCTGGAGCAGGCAGTGGAAGATGAAACCTTCAGAAGCGATTTGTATTACCGACTGAATGTTTTTCCGATTTACATGCCGCCGCTCAGGGAACGCAAAACCGATATTTTGCTGCTCGCCGACTTTTTTTTGGAAAAATACGCCAAAGAAAATATCAAAGATATTCGGAGATTCTCCACGCCTGCAATTGATATGCTGATGACGTATCATTGGCCCGGAAATGTCCGGGAGTTGGAAAACTGCATTGAGCGGGCAATTCTGCTCTGCGACGAAGGCGTGATTCACAGTTTTCATCTGCCGCCCACGCTGCAAACCGGCACAACTTCCGATACGCTGCCGTCCATGTCTTTAGATGAAGCCGTAGCCAATCTGGAAAAAGAGATGATTATTGACGCCTTGAAAAATACTCAGGGCAATATCACACAG
Organism: Desulfonema limicola; assembly: GCA_020718925.1. GTDB lineage: Bacteria > Desulfobacterota > Desulfobacteria > Desulfobacterales > DYRC01 > DYRC01. The sequence goes on along the minus strand of DYRC01000199.1, from coordinate 3,141 downwards.
GCAGCCAAAATGCTCAAAACTACCGTCCGCATTTTTGCCTACAAAGCACAAAGATACGGTATTGAATATTCGGATTACCGATAGGATATTTTTATGATGCTCCCTGATATATTGAAACAACTTCATGCCACCCGCCGCGATGTGTTATCCCTGCCTGCGGAAAAACGGATTGACGCAATTCTGGAATATCCTCAGCCTGCCGCGCTGGTGCATTCTTTTCCTCAAGAAGATTTTTACTTTTTAATCCATGAGATCGGCGTTGACGATTCTATGGAACTTTTGACTCTGGCGTCTGAAAAGCAATGGGAATACATTGTGGATACAGAAGTCTGGAAAAAAGACCGGCTGGATATGGTATCTCTTACCGAATGGTTCTATCTGCTGATCAAAGCTGATCCGCATCGCATTGTCCGCTGGTGTCTGAATGAAAAGACCGAGCTTATCGAACTGTATATGTTTAAAAATATGGAACTGATGATTCGGGAACATGATCAGGATCCGTCGGATTTTGAAGACGGATTTGTTACCATAGATGATGTGTTTTACACCCGATTCCGCGATAATATCCCCAATACGGATTTGGCAGAAAAGCGGGATGCGTTTCTGTCTGAATTTTTAAGGCGTCTGGCAGAGCATGATCATGTGGTTTATCAGAATATGCTGTTTGAATTTTGCAGCGTGATTCCGGCAGAATCCGAAGAAGAATTGTGGCGACTGCGGAATGTGCGGCTGGCAGAAAAAGGATTTATGCCGTTCCATGAAGCTGTGGAAATTTATCAGCCTTTAAGCGTCAACGCTTTCAAAACCCATATCAGACGCCTGACACGCACTAAAGATGAGTCTTTTCTGCCCATTCCTCTGTATCCTGCCAACGCCTTGAAGCAGGACAATTTGTTTTCCCGCGCCCTGACTCAGATTGATATTGAAGACACGCTGCATCAGATTCAGGGTGAATTTGCGGCATTATGCAACCGGCTTATCTCGGCGGACAGCAAGACCATCAGAGAGAAAGAAGAACTGGGTTCTGTGGTGAAAAAAGCCTGCGGCTATCTGAGCATCGGGTTGGAGCGATTGACGCACGGAAAAGAGGCGAAAAATCTCTCTGCCGCATTGGTTCAGCGGTATCCGCTTGAAGATATTTTCAGGATGGGTTACGGGCTTGCACTGCACCTCAAATGGCAGGCTGAAAAATGGCGCGATAGCAGTTGGTTTGAAGGGCAGAATCTGCCGCTGACATTCTGGGGCGAACAGTGGCTGGGAACACTGGGCGGCTTGTTAGTTAAAAAACCGTTGTATTTTGATAATTATGAGACCGGCATTCTGTATCGTGAATTTCAATCTCTTGAAGATATTACGAAAACCAAAGCTATATTGGAAGAAATTATGGCGTTTGATAAGATATTGTCGCGCATGAGCATCGGATCAGACGGAATTTCTCCGAGTGTGCTGAATTATAAAAATCTTATCTTAACGATGTGGAGCAGACATTATCTCGGCTTAACAGAAAATGTCTCCGCAATAAGCCTTGAAGATTTCAGGAAATTTTTCAAAGAATTATGGCAGGATAAAGATAAGCCGAAAAAAATCCGTCTGGCTGCCAAGCAGTCGTTTTTATCGTGGATTTCAGATAAAAGCAATATGGACAGCGCGGATATTATTCAAACGCTGGGTACATGCTTTGAACGCTTATTTGAGGAAATCGAAAGCGAATACGGACAGGTTTCAGCAGGAAATCTGGATGCCCGATATATTTCTATGTTTCTGGTGGGAGGAAAACAATGAAACGCACAAAAATTATCGCCTTGCTGAACGCAGATGCGCCGACAGATGCGGTGCTGATCATGGGATGGGTCAGAACACGGCGCGATGCCAAAGGTTTTTCCTTTATCGAACTCAATGACGGCTCATGTCTTGGCAATATTCAGATTATTGTCAATGAAAGCCTGCCGGATTATGAGAAAATCAAAAAGGCAAATACCGGCGCCGCATTGTCTGTAACCGGAGAGCTGATAGCGTCTCAGGGCGCAGGGCAGACATGGGAAATCCGGGCAACTGAAGTGAAGGTCATCAGCCTTGCGCCGGATGATTATCCCTTGCAGAAAAAACGCCACAGTGATGAATTTCTCCGTACTATCGCGCATTTAAGACCCAGAACCAACAAATACGGCGCAATGTTTCGGATCCGCTCCGAGTTGTCTTATGCCGTCCATAAGTTTTTCAAAGATAAGGGCTTTTACCACATTCATTCGCCCATTATCACCGGATCGGATTGCGAAGGCGCGGGCGAGATGTTTCAGCTTGATTTTTTCGGAGATAAGGCAAATCTCACGGTTTCCGGGCAGTTATCGGCAGAGATGTTTGCGCTGGCATTGGGCGATGTCTATACTTTCGGTCCCACATTTCGGGCAGAAAATTCAAACACCGCCCGTCATGCCGCAGAATTTTGGATGATTGAGCCTGAAATGGCTTTTTGTGATATTTCGGGCAATATGGACATCGGTGAAGAATTGGTCAAGTATCTGATTGACTACGCACTGACGAATTGCAAGCAGGATATTGAATTATTTGCAAAATTTGTGGATAAAGAGCTGATGAACCGGCTTGAAATCATTCGCACATCTTCTTTTGAGCGTCTGCCGTACAAAGACGCCATTCCGATATTGCTGGCATCGGGCAAAAAATTTGATTATCCGATAGCGTTCGGAAAAGATTTGCAATCCGAACATGAGCGGTATCTGACGGAAGAACATTTCAAAAAGCCGGTGATTCTCTATAATTACCCGAAAACCATCAAGCCGTTTTATATGCGCCTGAATGACGATAATGAAACCGTAGCCGCAATGGATATTCTGGTTCCGGGCATCGGAGAAATTGTCGGCGGAAGTCAGCGTGAGGAACGCCTTGAGGTGTTGCAAGCCCGAATGAAACAGATGGGCATGGCGGAAGAAAGTTACTGGTGGTATCTGGATTCGCGGAGATTCGGAACTGTGCCGCACAGCGGATTCGGCATGGGCTTTGAGCGTGTGCTGATGCTGATTACCGGCGCGTCTAATATCCGGGATGTGATTCCCTTCCCCAGAACGCCCGGACACATTGAATTTTAACCCCTCCCCCGCCCCCTCCCCGGAGCGGAGAGGGGAG
>DYRC01000198.1 GCA_020718925.1 Desulfonema limicola | reverse complement strand
CCCAGCCAGGGTAGTGGTTCATTGATGACTTGTTTCAGTTCAATTTCCGATTGTCATAACCCTTTGTGAGAATGAGTTACTTTTTTTGTTCCGAAATCAGATGACAGTCTGTTTTGAACCACTACCCTCCCATATTGATGAGGATTTGAAAGGGGCGCCCCGAAAGGCTGCCCCCTTCGTAAAAAAAAATCAGACCACTGCCCGCTCACCCAGATTTCCGTAGCGATGATAATTATTGCAGATGCTTTGTTCCCGGAAATAATTGAGCAGCTCGATCCGCCCTTCCATCACAACATTATTCCGGGCAATGTAAAACCCCGATTCTGCCGCAGCTTTGAATACCGGATATGGCACTCTGCCCGGCGAGGCATAGCGGATCCGATCCACTGACGGCATCATGGCTATCAGTTCTTCATCCGTATGAAAACTGAGCCGGGTATCGCCGCGCAGCCGTCTTCCTTCTCTGCTTTTCAGAAATTCCGACACGGGATTGCTCATTCCCGGCGCAAGGCTTACGATGGTTTTGCATCCGGATATTTTTGATGCGGCAATTCTGGCTAAGACCTCAAATAAACTGTCCTTTTCATGCACCCGAATTACTACTTTGCCGATAGGCAGATAACGGAAAATATTGTCCTGACCGCGCAGATGAAAAAAATCCTTATCGGTTGAAAATTCCTGCTCCCACTGGTACAGATAGCTTTTGATGGCATAAGCGGTTTTTTCCATATCTGCTTTGAACACGCCCATCTGTCCGGCTCTGAGCTTCCATTCCAACGCAAGGCGCAGCAGAGGATAGTCGTTTCTGATTGCACCGATTGCCGGAGGCAGGGTTTCTTCAAACGACATGAACTGGCTCACATAATTGGGTCCTCCGGCTTTGATGCCCGCGCCCAAAGCTGATTTTTTCATGCCACCGAAAGGCTGGCGAAGCACAATTGCGCCGGTGGTTCCGCGATTGATATAGAGATTTCCCGCTTGGATTTTTTCTTTCCACAAAGTCTGCTCACGTTTATCCAGACTCTCCAAGCCGGATGTCAGTCCGTAACCCGTTGAATTTGCTAATTGAATAGCATGTTCAAAATCTTTGGCACACATCACGCCCAGAATCGGACCGAAAAATTCCGTTGTATGCGAATAGCTTCCGGGCTGAACGCCCCACCGGATTCCCGGCGACCACATATATGGATTACATTCGATATTCTGAGGCTCCAATACCCAATATTCTTCAGGTTCCAAGTGATGAATTGCCCGTTCCAGATCACCTTTGGGCGGCGCAATCAGCGGACCCGTTTTGTGCTGAAATTCCCATGCAGAACCGGGCGTATAGCTTTTTGCCGCATCAACCAGTTGTTTTTTGAAATTCGGATCATCATAGACTTCTTTTTCCAAAATCAGCAGCGATGTTGCCGAGCATTTCTGACCGCAGTTGCCGAATGCGGAATGCAGAATATTTTTGATCGCCTGATCCCGATCTGCCATTGCGGTTACAATCGTCGCATTTTTACCGCCGGTTTCTGCGGCAAGAAAAACACCGGGTCGCTGTCTTAATATCTGCATTCCCGTATCTGTGCCGCCGGTCAGAATAATAAAATCAATGTCCGGGTGATTGGCAAGTTTCGCACCGGCAGAAGCTCCGGAACATGGCACAAACTGAAGCGTATTTTTGGAAATTCCTGCCTGCCAGAAACATTGGCAGAGCTGCCATGCCGTCAGCACCGCAGCAGATGCAGGCTTGAAAATCACAGTATTTCCGGCAGCCAATGCCGCAGCAATTCCGCCGCAGGGAATGGCGATGGGAAAATTCCACGGAGAAATTACCAGCCCTACCCCTTTACCTTTGGCGCGAATGCCTCTGAGTTCATCAAAGATTTTTGCCGAATACGGATAATATTCTGCAAAATCAATTGCTTCTGATACTTCCGGGTCTGATTCTGTAAATATTTTGCCGGTATTGGCACATGCCGCGCCGATCAGATCGCCCCGGTGTTTTCTGAGTTCCTCTGCTGCTTTGGATAAAATTTCATGGCGCTCTGTAAGGCTTTTGCTTCTCCAGCCGTCCGGATCCTGTTTGGCAGTTTTTACCGCCAATTCTATATCGCCATCATTTGCCAGCGCGTATCGGGCAACACAGACATTATCATGATACTGCGAAGCGTCATATTGCAGTTGAAATTCCCGTCCATCGCCTTTGAGTTCTTTTCCGGCAATGACCAGAGGAAGTTCATCCGGCAGATAATTTTTGTCTTTTTTCCATTTATCCCGAATGGCTTCAGCCCATTGACGATTCTGAGGCAGAGACCAATCCGTATCAGCTTCGTTGATGAACTCGCCGTCATAAAACGTTCCCTGTTTTTCATCAACGGTTTCCATCAGCCGATTTTGGGTACGGTTCGGCGTTTTTTTGGCTTTATCCTTATAATTGTATGATGCGATAAATTGGTCTTTGAGAAAATCCCATTCACCTGAATCCGAGCGCAGCGTAAAGGAGTGGCGCAGAAAATTCTCATCTCCGGTATTTTCATCCAACCGCCGAATAAGATATGCCACCGCATGAATAAAGTCTTTTTTTACGGCTACCGGCGCATACAACAGAACGCTTTCATCCGTGTTTTCCTGAATCGCCCGCCATACATGATTTGCCATGCCTTCAAGCATTTCGAACGTGATGAACTGCGTAACGCCGTTTCGTTTGGCAAGCGTGTATGCGTAAGCCTGCTCAAACAGGTTATGAGACGCAATGCCCAGATGAACAGCGGCAATATTTTCAGGCGTCATGCCGAAATCCGCCATGCGCTTGAAATTGGCATCCACTTCAAGCTTGTTGTTGTATGGCGCAAGGGACCAGTTATGAAGTGCGGCTTCGACCTGCTCTGTCTCCATATTCGCGCCTTTGACAATGCGGATTTTAATCGGCGCGCCGCCGGACTGAACCCGCTGTTTTGCCCAGTCTGTCAGGGTCTGCTGCATGAGATAAGAGTCCGGCAGATACGCTTGCAGAACAATGCCTGCCGAATGCTGCTTAAATTCTTCCTGATTCAATGTCCGCATAAATGCTTCAGCCGTGATATGCAAATCCCGGTATTCTTCCATATCCAGATTCACGAATTTGGGAACCTGCGTGCCGTCGCTGCGGGTAAAAACATTGTCTCTTGCTGCCCGATACAACTGAGACAGACGCTCAGTCAGGATGTTTATCGTATGTTCATACGCCAACGGGTTAATCTGAGAATAAATCGTTGAAATTTTAATCGAAACATATTCGATTTCCGGGTCTTTCAAATCTTTGAGATATATCTCAAGGCGATACAGGGCTTCATCTTCGCCCAGCACGGCTTCGCCCAGATGATTGAGATTCATCCGCACACCCTGGCGCTTGCGATGCTGCAAATGCTTATACAACGGTTCATCTTCACCCGGAATAATGGAGCGGCTTGTGTCTTCCCGGAGCTTTTCAATCATCTGAGGAACAGAAACCCCGGGCAGATGTCTTCCGAACCATAAAAACATCCGCATCAGCATCTGTTCCGAAAAGCCGAAAAACTTGGGAAGTCCGTAGGTTTGCAGAACATGATAGACCTGATCTGCTACACGCACACTGTTTTTGGAACGAAAGCTCTGGTCAATCATCTGCGTTAAGATGATTTTATCCGCAGGATTTCGCAAAAGACGCATCATCTGATCCTGAAGAACTTTATCTTCGGGATTCATCAACTGATTTGCCCGCTTCTGCCATGTTTCGGCAAGCGAGATAGCGTCTTCAAGAATATTGTCAGGGGACGGCGTATCCATAAATTTTATCTCCCGTGTAGGTTTTTCAGCTTGAAATATCGTTAATCCCTTTCAGGATAGTATCAAACAATTCCGGTATCTGCTCTTCATCAAGACAGGAAAATGCGACCCTGAGATTTTTTTCTCCGATAGAAATCAAGCCCACGCCGTATTTATCAAGCAGATGCAGCCGCAGTTTTTCCGCGTCAACATTTTTAAGACAAAGACACATAAAATATCCTGAATTAAACGGATATACATCCCATGCGGCTTTGTATTCAGGCTTGTCCAGCACTTCTTTGACCCGTTTTGCCCGGCGTTGGAGAATCTCGAATTTTTCCTGCTTTTCTGCTGAATTTTTAGCGTCTTTCATAGAGCGCAGAATCACGGATTGGCTTAAATGAGACGCATTGGAAATTGAGCCTCTGACCGCGCCGGCGGTTTTCTTTTCCAGCGCGTCATAAAGTTCTGCCGACTCTTTTGATTTGCACCCGTAAGTGATAAAGCCGACTCTCAAGCCCCAGACAAAATTTTCTTTGGTCGCGCCGTCCAATTTGACGGCTAATATTCGCGGATGAATGCCGCACAAATGAGCAAACAACGATTCTTTCAGGGTTTCTTCTTCATAAAACAGCCCGAAATACGAGTCATCCGTAACCGCAACCACATTGACGCCGCTTTCGGCAACTTCTTTCAATATCCTGACAATTTCAACAGCTTCTGCTTTGCTTGGGCTGTAACCGCTCGGATTATGGGGAAAATTAAGCAGGACAATAATTTTGCTGCGTATCTTTGCCTCTGCCTTGACCTTTTCTTCAAACGCTGCAAGATTGTATCCGCCGGAGCTTGAAAATGTGCTGTAATTGCTGATTTTTGCCCCTTTTCGGACTGAAAGAATCATGGTGTAATTGCCCCACATCATGTCCGGTAAAATCACCGTATCGCCCGGATTCACAAACATATCTGCAAATACGCTGACGCCGTGCGTAATTCCGGAAGACACTACCGGAAGGCTGATGCTTTTGCCGGAAAGCGTGGGATTTTTCTCAAACAGGGCTGCCTGCCATGTTTTTCTCAAGCCGGGAATACCGAATGACGGCGCGTAGGTGAGCGATTCTTCCGGCGGAATATCGCAGATCGCTTCCATAATCGAAGGGAAATACATGGTTTTCCCTTTTTCTTTGGCAATGCCGATGGTGGCATTGATTCTGTGCGCCTTTTCTTTAGCCTCGGCGCTTTGGCTTAAAATGCCTTTCGGAAAAAACAGATGGCTGCCGATGTCAGACAGCATCTGCAAAATATGCGGATTCGACGTTTCAATCACCGCATTGAGTTGTTTTGCAATGGGATTCATACTGAAGCTCCTTGATTCTATTCTCATATCTTCAAATATTTTTTGCCGTTTTTTGAAATAAGAGCGCTTTGATTGTTAAATTCAGTATTCTAATATACTATTTCTGTTTATCAGGCAATAGGCTTTAAATGAAAAAAAGCGTTTCGGTTTTCAATGTTTGACATCAGATGATTACCGTGATAAAAAAATCCGAAATAACAAATTTTTTACGACAGGAAGCTGAAAATCGCGGAGACGTCATGGGGTATGACATTGTAATTGCTTAAACTGTAAATAAAGGAGGAAGCCAAAATGTTTAAACTGAACGCGGATCGGATAAAAAACCGTCTTTATTTAAAGCTTGACGGAGTATTCAGCGAGGATGATGTAAAATCCGCAGGAGAGCAGATTATTCGGGCAGCCCGAACTTTGCGTCCGGGATTCGATATTATCAACGATATTTCCGGTTTCAAGCCTGTCAAGCCCGAAGTCAGCGTACATATCGTCCATATTCAGGAAGAAATGATGAAGATGCCTGTAAGACGAATTGTGCGTGTTGTGGGGGGAAATGCTCTGGGGAAAATGCAGCTTTCACGCACATCCCGTGAAGCCGGATATCATGCGCTTGCTGCTGCCACGCTCCATGAAGCTGAAAAACTGCTGGATTCACCGTAATTCATTCAGACGTTCCACTTCCGCAACAATTTTATTTATGATCTCCCCGGCTTTGCCCTGAATGAGATAATCGCTGATATTTCCGGTAAGCTGCGTCTTTTCCATATTGATTTCAATGATTTTTGCGCCATTCTGCTTGGCAATGACCGGCATATACGCCGCAGGCTGAACTACGGCGGAAGTTCCGACCACCAGCATCAGATCACATTGTGCCGACAATTGTTTGGAGCGAAGCAGGTGATGATGCGGAATCATTTCGCCGAAAAACACGCATTCGGGGCGATAAATGCCGCCGCAGTCACATTTGGGCGGAATCACAGACAGATCAATTCTGCTGTTTTCAATCCGCTTATTGCAGATCAGGCAGTAATGCCATGCAAAATTGCCGTGAAACTCAATCACATCCTGATTCCCGGCAGATTGATGAAGCCCGTCCACATTCTGCGTAATCACGGTTCTGAGTATCCCCATTTTTTCAAGCCGCGCAAGCCCGATATGTCCGTCATTAGGCTTTGCCTGATCAATGATATGTTTCATTTCTTTGATAAGAACCTGCCAGACTTTTGCCGGATCACGCATAAACATATCAATATCCGCCATCTCCGGGTCAATTTTTTCCCATACGCCGCCCTTGCCGCGAAACGGCGGAATGCCGCTTTCAACCGAAATTCCCGCGCCGGTCAGCGCAACTGCTTTTTTAGAATCGGCAAGGTCTTTTGCCGCACGTTGAATCAGATCGTCCATGTTTTTCCTCCTTAACCGCTTTTTTTATGAATCGGCATAATAGCCCGAAAATTCATATTAATCCGCATTAATCAGGATCGGGCTGAAATTGTCTTTTTTAAGCCGCTGCTGAACAGGTTCAGCCTCAGCCTTGTCCTTGAAATATCCGATCCGAATCCTGTGCCACGCCTTTCCGCCCACGTCCGCGCTTGCTTTATATGCGGTATATCCTTTTTCTTTAAGCCGGGTGATCATTTTATCCGCATCTCCCGAATCCTTATATGAGGCAATCTGAATGGTCAGCCGTTTTCCGGGCGGCGGCGCAGGAGACTCATCTTTAGGGAGTGGTTTCAGCATAATAGACGTTTTCGGCAGAGGTTCCGGTTTCTTTTTAAGCTCTTTAACCTCTTTAGCCGGTTGTTTTTCAGTTCCGATAAACGGCTGAGTCGGCGCGTTTTTCTGATCGCCCACATCAACTTTCCGATCTTTGAGCATGTCAGGATAAGCCAGTTCGGTCTGAGTATGCTCCAAGGTCAGTTCAGTCTGAATCCGGGCTTCTTTTTTCTGAACTTCATCCTGTCTGTACTGAATCAGTTCTTTTTGCAGATCACGCTTCACGGTCTGAAGAGAAAGCGTTTCTCTGCCGACCAGAATCCCCAGAATAAAGCTCCATATTGCAAAAAATATGGCTACGCCCCATGTTCTCAGGCGTTTAAAAAAGTACTCCCATGAACTCGGTTCTTCAGGCAAAAACCGCCGATTCGTATTTATTCCGTTAGACGCCATGAAAGCCAGCTACATTTTCTCAGGCGCGGACACGCCCAGCAGTTTCAATCCGTTTCGGATTGTTTTTTTCACCGCGCTGATCAGATACAGCCGCGCTTGGCTTAACAGCGGATCATCGCCTAAGACCCTGTTCCGGTTATAATACGCATGAAACGCCGCAGACAGATTCATCAGAAAATAGGTGATGCGGTGCGGCTCTGAGGACTGTGCGCTTTGTTTCACCACGTCAGGATAACGCGATATGGCTTTGATAAGCCCGATGTCTTCCGGATCAATCAGCACTGCCATTGCCGCATCATCCCACGCGCCCGCATCTATCCCCATCTCAAGGCTTTTTGCGATAATGCTGCTGATCCGGGCATGAACATACTGGACATAAAATACCGGATTATCATTGGTTTTTTTCTTGGCAAGCTCCAAATCGAAATCCAGGGGGCTTTCATAATGGCGCGTGAG
>DYRC01000197.1:2574-7766 GCA_020718925.1 Desulfonema limicola | reverse complement strand
CCTGAGATAACACATCAATCATGCTGAACACCCGCCCTTTCACGCCCTGCTCCAACTTTTTTGCCAGATACAAGACCGCATCTATGTTTCCGTGTGCGTAAATATCTCTGCCATTGACATTGTGGACAAACTCGAACTTAACGGTTTTATCTTTTGAAATCAGAGTATAAGTATGCCAGCCATGTCCTTTGATAGATTCTTCGGGGATTCCCCACTGTTTTCTCTGCATCTCAGGATCCCGTTCTTTAAAAATATCGTCTTCAGAAAACACAAGCCCCATCTTGTTGAAATATCCGACCATTGCTCTTGCTGTGCCGCTGGTATCTGCCTTGCCTTTCTGATGACTTTCTTTAACACTCAACGTATAGCCGTCAAACAGTCCCGGAAAGGTATTTGCCGCATACTCCATCATGGCTTGAAGCCCAACAATCTGCTTTGCCATATTCGGCGCAATCACCGCCGCAATTGAAGACGCGGACACCACATCATTAAGACGACTCCGATCTCCGCCGGTTGTTCCCATCACAAAGGGGAGCGCGTGTTTGCAGTAAAATTCGGCATTGGCGTTCACCGCTGACGGATGAGAATAATCCACCGTGATAAACTCGCCATATTGCTGCTTTATTTCGGCAATCATGGTCTCTCTGTCCTGAGGGCGGATTAGGCGAATCACCTTATCGCCGAGCCTATATTCGCTGTCTGTGATTTCCGGTCCTGTCAGGGCGCATTGCACCAGATCGAATCGCTCATCGCAGACCACATGCCGCGCCGCAATTACAGACATATTGCCCGGAATACCGTTGACCATTACCTTGATTTTTTTCATGCTCTCTCCTATCATTCTATCCTTCGGGTTTTAAAATAAATCATCCTGATCTCAGCGGCACGATTTCAATCTCTCCCCACGCGCCGATTTTATCGCCTACAATTACCAGAAGCCCTTTGACGCCTTCGATTTTTTTTCCAAATTCAATTGCTGTGCGAATATCCGCCTTGCTTTTTACACAGTTGCCGATAGCCGTAGCTGCCGCATCTGCCAACGCGCAGGACTCGGAGATAACGCAAGCCGCGTCTGCTTTTCCCAAGCTTAACGAATGTCCGATAGTTCCTGATGATGTGCATATCGAAATGGGAGTATTGCCCGGATCAAGCTTTAAGCCGATGTTAAGACTCAGCGGCGATTTGCCCGCAAAAATTCCGATGCAGAGCGGCTCTGCTGACTTGATAAAAATATCTCCGCCATTTTCCACAATCACCTCATTGCTGAACGCCAAAAGACCTTTTCCGACATATTCGGCAATGGCTCCGGCAACCGCAGCCATCGGACCCACGCCCGCCTTCTGTCCGGCTTGAATCATATCCCGGATAATCATGGGCGCGGGACTGTTTATCTGCCAGGGAACAAGCGTTGTTGCAAATTCAGGATATGCGCGGATATAAGACTCAATATAGCCCCGATATTCAAGAACGAGTTCCCGCGACTCATCTTCAAGATGTTTATGGGCGCGGATCAGCAGGTCTGTTTCTTTGACCGTTACGCTGAAAGGCACAAGCCGCGTTTTGCTGAGAATATTCCGATATTTCCGGGGTTCGTACATAGACATTCAAGGGGACTTTTAACCCCGCACTGAGGCGGGGTATCTGCTTGTCAAGTTAAATCGTTTCAATCCAGCCCAGTTCATCTTTTACTTTGCCATACTGAATATCTGTAATGGCTTTGAAAAATTTCTGCGCCATAGCACCGACCTTGCCATCGCCGATCTTTAAGACTTTATCGCCATATTTCAGTTCACCTACGGGCGAAATTACGGCTGCGGTACCTGAACCGAACACTTCCTGAAGCTTGCCGGAAGCGTGGGCATTCATCAATTCGTCAATACTGATTTTGCGCTCCGCCACCTTGAGATTCCATTTTTGGGCAAGTTTGATAACCGAATCTCTGGTAATGCCGGGCAGAATGCTGCCGTTGAGCATAGGCGTAATCACTTCATTGTCAATCACGAAAAAGATGTTCATGGAGCCGACTTCTTCGATATATTTCTGCTCAACGCCGTCTAACCACAACACCTGCGTATATCCGGCTTTATGCGCCTTTTCACCGGCAAGCAGACTGGCGGCATAATTTCCGGGAGTTTTTGCCTCGCCGATTCCGCCGCGCACTGCCCGGACATGCTCTTTGGTTACCAGAATTTTCACCGGATTGAACCCTTCGGCATAATACGCGCCCACCGGACACAGAATAATGAAAAAACGATAGGTATAAGACGCCCGAACGCCTAAAAACGGGTCTGTGGCAATCAGCGTGGGACGGATATACAACGATGTTCCGGCGGCTTTGGGAACCCATCCTTTTTCAATAGAAAGCAATTGTTTCAATCCATCCAGCACAACCGCTTCATCCAATTGCGGAATACACAGCAGTTGCGCTGAACGATTCATGCGGGCAATATTGTCTTTTGCCCGGAACATCTGCACCGCGCCTGAATCGGTTCTGAAAGCCTTCAATCCTTCAAAAATGGCTTGTCCGTAGTGAAGAACCATTGTGGACGGATCCATCATCATCGGGGCATAAGGCTCAATTCGGGGATTATACCAGCCTTTTTCAATGCTGTAATCCATGTTAAGCATGTGATCTGTAAAGATAAGTCCGAAGCCGAGTTTGGAATCATCGGGCTTGGGTTTGAGTTGATTTGCCTTTGTAACAGATAGCTGCATACAGCCTCCTCATAAGTTCTCATTGAATTATGATAATAACCATAGCATATTTATTCTTTAAATCAAGATATAAATCTGAACAGGGTGTAATTCACGCCCCGAAATAAATTTCAGGGCTATAAGCCTAAGCAGACTGAACCAGCTAATCTGAACTTAGCCTGCTTCAGATTTATCGCTCGGCGTTATTCCTGATTTTGATATGATTTTCGGTTTTTTATCGTCTGCCGCCCGGCAGGCTTCGCTCATTCAGGTAGCAATCCCCATTTTGGGCAGAATATATCGCTGCAATGCGTACCATATTCCGATCACGCCGAAAAACAAAACAAGTTCTTTCATCGTAACTCTCCTTTATCCATTCAATATCTTCTCCAAAATAACCTTTGTAATCATATAGGTCGGGCGCACCCCCTCTTTGCCCATGCTCCCGGAAGCAAGTGTCTGACCGCTTAACAGCGGATTATCAGAGGCATAATAGGCATATCGCACCTTCACATCACAGATATGCCCCCGAATGATCGCCGCGCTGATTGCCCGCTGATAATGCCCGCCTTCCATTTCCAAGCCGATGGCTTTCCAACTGGTGGTTTGAAATCGTTTCAACACATCCCGATTCTGAAGCGATGTTCCCAGCACTGTAACAATCGGTCCCTCATAAACCGCCACAGATCCGTCAAAATCTTCTGATTTCAAATCATTATCCACAATATAATTATGCGGCGTTCCCTCAAATACATGAGCAGTGGCGAGCATAATATCGCCCTTTCTGCCGGGTAAAATTCCGGCTTTTCCCATCACCGAAATTGAGCGAATATCAAAATGAACGGATTTATCACCCATCTGAAGCGGATTCAAAAGCTCATCCATCACTTCAAACGCCTGTGCGCCGAACGCATAATCCATGACCAGAATCACCGGCTTTTCCTGTCGGATTTTTTCCGCATTGATCCGAAGCTGAGGATGAAACGCAAGCGATTCGATTGCGGCTGTGTCAATAATCTGAGAGTCAATATGAGAATCGGACAGATCAGGCAGTTCGCTGTATCCGTGATCTTTGGCGTATTTTTTTATTTCCTGCGTCTGATCCCGCAGCATCAGGAAGAAATCATAAATATCCTGTGTGCTGTCGCTTTCAAGCAGCGCATAGCCATATAAGACATTTACCACGCTGTGCAGATTCGCGCTGATGATATGCACCGGACGTTTCTCAAGTTCAAGTTCGCATAACCGGCTTTTGATATTGTTTGCCCACTGACGCCCGTATCGCTGCTGTCCCAGCATGTCTGTTAAGGATGGCGTGAAATACACCACCAGAACATCGTCTTTGGATGCTTCTTCTGCCTCCACGCGCTTTCCCAGTCCGTAAATAATCCGAAACAAGCCGTGATTGCTGTCATTTTGCTGTCGCTGTTTTTCAAGATACTGATAGGTCTGACGAACTTCCAGATAAGTTCTGCCCAGAATAATGCTTAAATTCCACAATGCCTGATCAAGTTCTTTGCCGCTAGGTTCCTGTCGGCTCAATACGGTTTCTTCCAGTTTTTTCCATTCCCGCGTCTCTCTGCCGCCTTCGGTATGAATCTGACGTCTGATTTTTTCCGCTTCGATGTTGAGAAAGGTCAGATGGGTAACAATATCATAAATTTCGCTCACGCCGTTGGTAATCACAAAGGTAAGGTCTTTATCGCTGACTTGGTAGGAGGTGCGCCTGCGCTTGGGCGGTTCGATTCTTTCAAACAAGGTGTTTTCAAGTTCTTCCTGAGCCGTGAGAATAATCCGGGTGCATTCTTCAATGCCTTTAGGCAGCCGATCCAGCACATATTCCAGTCCCCTGAGTTCAATGATTCTGGCATCGTTCATGCTGCCGTAAATTTCAGGGGAGAGCATTTTCAGGGAATGTGCAAGCATCTGTCCTGTTTTTCCCGAAGGTCTGTAAAATCCCCTGATAGCCGCAGCATCCGCAATGGTCTGAAACATTCGGATGGCAATTCTTCCCCGCTGCGCTTTGCTTAATTCCTGCATACTTCTCTCCTGACAAAACTTCCGCTTTTGCCGCCTGATTTTTCAAGCAGCATCATATCTGAAATGATCATTTCTTTATCGTAAGATTTGCACATATCGTAAATGGTCAGCGCGGCAACCGTTACGGCGGTCAATGCTTCCATTTCAACGCCGGTCTGTCCGGTAATTTTAACGGATGCTTCAATTCGGATAGCATGTTTTTCATTGTCCGGGAAAAAGTCAATCTGAACATGCGTGATATTGAGCGGATGGCACATCGGAATCAGCTCGGATGTTTTTTTGGCAGCCATAATTCCGGCAATCCGGGCAGTTTCAAGCACATTGCCTTTTTTTACAGTCTGATCCTGAATTTTTTCAAGCGTTTCAGGCTTCATCACAATTATGCCCTGAGCCATAGCAGCGCGGGCAGTCTGAGGTTTATCAGATACATCCACCATTCTGACGCTGCCTAATGTATC
>DYRC01000197.1:0-2474 GCA_020718925.1 Desulfonema limicola | reverse complement strand
AATCAATGAACTGATGAGATCACCTGTATCAGGTATTTCATTCAGTAATTTGAATAAGGTAGGTTCTAAGTGATTTTTTCGATCCAGTACAAAAGTATTTTCATTTGAAAATCCCCGTATTGCTTCAGGATTATGAGAAGTTACTAAAATCTGACCGCTTCCCTGAAATATATGTCGTAATGAGATGATAAAATGTCCCACTTCTGATAATGAAATGTAGTTATCAGGCTCATCCCAGAAGCAAAAAAGAGGACCATAAAATTTATTGGCAGCTAAAACAACCGCGCAAAGAAAAAAACATTTTTCACCGTCAGATAGGTCTTTAAAATCAAGCCTCAAACTCCCAGTATTTGTTTCAAACCGAACAACCATGGTTTTGAACCCCCTGCCGATCTGTTCATTCAAAAAATCCTGAATGTCAGGCATAACTATTTTAAGATATTTCTCAATATGAGCATAAGCGGCAGGATAAAAATTGAGTAAGCCGGAAACCCATTTACCGAAGTTTGAACCATCCCGCTTCGGATACAAGGTTTCACCCTCAGAGTCTCCGGTCATCAGGCTTGGGATCGGAGCTAAAATGATCATTCGGGCAAGCCACGTCTTTAAAATATGAAGAGGATCATTTTCTGATTGCTCCTGAATTATCGGAAGAGCAACAAGATGCCAGTCCACCATAAACTGAGATTCATGATTCTGTGCGATTCTGTAAAGAGTAACTTGCGCTTCTTTTCGGGAGTAAATCGGAGAGCCGTCAACGATCAGTGCTTCTTCAAAAATGCGAAGCTCTTTAAAATTTTCCGGCAATTCAAACGCAAGGATATATTTATATAGTTTATTCCTAAGCAATGCTTCTATTTCAAATCGGATCGGAACATCAGATCGTCCGCAAGTGAAATCTTTAGGCTGAACCAGTTCTCCTATTCTGTTGACGCCTCGGCTGATGGATTGAAATATTTCCAGTATACATGAAACTGTTGATTTACCCGAACCATTTTTTCCAATCAGAAGAGCCGATGGCAAATCCTTTAAAGTCAACTCAAAATTTTCCAGACATCTGAAGTTGTGTGCATATAACCTTTGGAGCATAATAAAACCTTTCCGATCTGATGATATTTTTTTATAAAAAACCTTATCATAAACCTTATCAGGAAACAAGGCGATTTGCTAATTCTATGGCTTCCTGAGCATTTTTTGCCATGCCGTCTGCGCCGACCTCTTTCCATAAATCAGGCTTTTTGATAAATGAATACCCGCCGACAATGATTTTCAGATTCGGCGGCGTATCGGCAGACGCCCTGACGCTCTTAATCAGGTCTTCCAACGCGCTGCGATGAAAGCTCATGGTGCAGGAAATCCCCAGAATATCAGCGTTGTGTTCGGCAATCGCATCCGAAATGCTTTGTGCCGGCGTGTTTGCGCCCATATAATAGGTGTCATAGCCTTCCATTTCAAAAAAATCCGCCACCATTCTTGCGCCGATCTGATGCAGTTCCCCGCCGACACAGGTGCCTACATACGTCTTTTTGATGCGCTTGGTCGTAAAAATCCGCCCGTATAACTGAGACATAATGCGCTCCGTTGCCGCAGAACAGAAATGCTCCTGCGCCACGCTGACCTGCTTGGTGTGCCATAACCGCCCGATTTCATACTGAGATGCCTGAAATACATTCATATAAATATCCTGAATGCTGACGCCTTTTTCCACCGCGTCCATGATCAGTTTTGCAGCGTCATTGCGATTACTCTGCAACAGCAGCTTCAGATAGTTTCCTGCCAATTCCGCATGAGGCGAGTCATGGGGAATGAATGTTTCTTCTTTTCCTGAAGTCAGATTGAGTTTATCCGATGCAGCTTGAATATATTCATTGGCAGAAATAGAAATTCTTTCCGGCAGTATTTCTTCCAAAACTTCCTGCATACATTGAAGCATGACAGGCAAAACGCTATCCGGAAATCCCAAGCCCGCAAACAGTTCTTTAAGCCACAGCGCGTAATTTACAAATATTGCCGAATCATCAGCTTTGATGGCTTGTGTCAGATAAACCAGATGCTGACCGATATCCCGAATGCTGAGTTCCCGCCCTTTTTGTCCGTAACGCTCCCAAATATCCGGCTGGAGCGCGTATTGCCGCTCTACCGACAACTGGGCAATGATCTGAGTTTTTTCTTCAATGATTTTGGCAATTTCTTCTGCGGTCATGGCGTATCTCCTTTAAGCGGATGAAGTGATTCATAAATTTTGAACAATCCGTAAAATATTTCATGGGATGCTTCGATAATATTTTTTGCCATAGTTTCATCCTGAACCGCATCAAGCATCCGCTGTGAAAACCCTGCCCAGTTTGCCCGGACATTTTCGCCGTAACTGTCAAAAAATAAAAGCCCATCTGCTCCTTTCAAGCCGAATAAATCAGCGATATGCGGCTTGATGACCTTGCCGCCCAGTGTGGAGCCTTCAAGCGTATAAAGAT
>DYRC01000196.1 GCA_020718925.1 Desulfonema limicola | reverse complement strand
CGCTCTCTTCCGGTAAAGATGAGGCGATGCACGGAAAACGCATAAGAATATTTATGGATTGAAGTGTATTTTCACGGTAGGAAAATCCTACTCCGCCCCGATAATCATTTTTCATCTCAATTTCAACCCTTTGACAAAAAAATCCCTGTGATTATTATTTCAGGTAATAACAATTTTGTAAAACACGGAGTGAACTTATGCTGCGTTTTGATAAATTTACCATAAAATCACAGGAATTGATTCAGCAGGCACAGAATCTCGCGTCTGAGCATTCTCATCAGGGAATTGAGCCGGAACATCTTCTGCTTGCCATGCTGTCCGAACCCGAAGGGCTTGCCAAATCCCTTTTACGCAAGCTCGGTGTTTCTCCGAATGCGGTCGCTCAGGAGATCACACTTGCTTTGTCAAGGCTTCCGAAGGTCAGAGGCTCAGGCGAAATTTATATCAGCCCCCGTTCCAAAGCGGTGTTGGATGCGGCTATATCCGAAGCTTCCAAAATGAAAGACGAATATGTCAGCATTGAACATATTTTTCTTTCGATTGCGGATGAAAAAACCGGCGAAGCGTCAAAAAATCTGAAAAAGCAAGGTATTACCAGAGACGCGATTCTGAAAGTGTTGATGGATATTCGGGGTAATCAGCGCATTACGGATCAGAACCCGGAAGAAAAATACGAGGCATTGAAAAAATTCAGCCGCGATCTGACCGAGCTTGCGCGTATCGGCAAACTTGATCCGGTGATCGGGCGGGATGAGGAAATCCGGCGCATTGTTCAGGTACTTTCCCGGCGCACCAAGAATAATCCGGTCTTAATCGGAGAACCGGGCGTGGGTAAAACCGCCATTGTCGAAGGGCTTGCACAGCGCATTGTGGCAGGTGATGTGTCTGAAACCCTGAAAAACCGGCGGCTTGTTGCGCTGGATATGGGCGCATTGATTGCAGGCGCAAAATATCGCGGAGAATTTGAAGATCGTCTGAAAGCGGTTTTGAAAGAAGTCGAACGCGCCGAAGGTCAGGTAATTCTGTTCATTGACGAACTTCACACGCTGGTCGGTGCGGGCGCAGCCGAAGGCGCGATGGATGCATCCAACATGCTCAAACCTGCTTTGGCGCGGGGAACGTTGCGCTGTGTCGGCGCGACCACGCTCAATGAATATCGCAAATACATTGAAAAAGATGCGGCACTTGAACGCAGATTTCAGCCGGTCATCGTCAGAGAACCTACGGTGGAAGACACGATTTCCATTTTGCGCGGATTGAAGGAAAAATACGAAGTTCATCACGGCGTGAGAATCAAGGATTCGGCGATTGTGGCGGCTTCCACGCTTTCAAACCGCTATATCTCGGACAGATTTCTGCCGGACAAAGCCATTGATCTGATTGACGAATGCGCGTCCAAGCTTCGCATTGAAATTGACAGTATGCCGGTGGAAATTGATGAAATTCAGCGAAAAATTACTCAGGCGGAGATTGAGCGCGAAGCTTTGAAAAAAGAAACTGATTCGGCATCAAAAGAGCGTCTTGGCAAACTTGAATCGGAATTGGCAAGTCTGAAAGATGACATTCTTGAGATGAAAGGGCATTGGCAGAATGAGAAATCGCTGATTGCCGAAATCCGTAAAATCAAAGAAGAATCCGAGCATCTCGGTATTGAGGAACAGCAGGCGGAGCGCGAGGGCAATTTTGCAAAAGTAGCGGAATTGCGCTATGGCAAGACCATTGAGTTGAAAAAGCAATTGGAAGAGGCAAACCGCAAGCTGTCCGAGCTTCAGAAAGACCGGAAAATGCTCAAAGAAGAAGTGGATGATGAAGATATTGCCGAAGTGGTGTCCCGGTGGACAGGCATTCCGGTCAGCAGAATGCTTGAGGGTGAACGGCAAAAGCTGATTCATACCGAAGAGCGGCTTTCAAAGCGGGTTATCGGTCAGAATGAAGCGATTGTGGCAGTTGCAAATGCGGTTCGCCGGGCGCGGTCAGGATTGCAGGATCCGAATCGTCCCATCGGATCGTTTATCTTCATGGGACCGACCGGCGTTGGTAAAACCGAGTTGGCAAAAGCGTTGGCAGAGTTTATTTTTGATTCCGAAACTGCCATGATCCGTGTGGATATGTCTGAATATATGGAAAAGCATTCGGTAGCAAGGCTGCTCGGTGCGCCGCCGGGCTATGTGGGCTATGAGGAAGGCGGGTATCTGACCGAGGCGGTGCGGCGGTGTCCATATTCGGTGGTGTTGTTTGATGAAATCGAAAAAGCGCATCCGGATGTGTTCAATGTGCTTTTGCAGATTTTGGATGACGGACGCATGACGGACGGGCATGGCAGGACGGTTGATTTTAAAAATACGATTATCATTATGACATCCAATGTCGGATCGCAGTGGATTCAGGAATTGGGGGCGTCTCAGCGTGAAGAAGCGGAACGCCGGGTGAATGACGCGCTCAGATCCGCGTTCAAGCCTGAATTTTTAAACCGCATTGATGAAATCATCATTTTCCAAAATCTTGCACCGGAGCAGATCGGCGGGATTGTGGAAATTCAGATGGATCGGCTGAGAAAGCGGCTTGGCGAGCGAAATATCAGCCTGATTCTGAGCGATTCTGCAAAAATGTTTCTGGCAGAAAAAGGCTATGATCGGATTTACGGGGCAAGACCGCTCAAACGTGCGATTCAGAAATATCTTGAAAATCCGCTGTCAATGGAAATTCTCAAAGGAAATATTCCTGACGGAAGCGCAGTTACGGCGGGTGCGGAAGGTGAATCTGTTATCTTCCGGGTTGATTGAAAATTCTGAAATTTATGAAAAGCCGGGTTTTCTTATGGATGCCCGGCTTTTTTATTGAGATGGTTATTCAGTGTAGGACTTACGCAGTTGAAAAATTAACCTATTGATTTTTATAGAATCGGCATTGTGCATCGTACAAATTGCTATCAATAAAATCAATATCTTAAAATCCAATCCTAACCTATTATGAATAAAAACAAAATTCAAGGGATACTTTTGTCCATACACCGGAATAACATTCATAATTTCTTGACAATTCATTTAAACAATGTAAAATGCAACGTCTGAAAATACACAGAGAAAGGATAAAGCGCATGGCACCGGACCTTTTGGCAACTCATAAACAGGGAATCATAGACAAACTGCGGGAAGTCGGGATTTCGGGACTGCCTAAAAGCAAGCTGCCCGGAACATCCAAGTTCAAACCTCAGGCTGTTGAAGAGCTTGAAAAATCTCAGCTTATTGTCAATATCGGAACAACAAAGAGCAGTCGTTATATTCTGAAAGAATTTGAACAGCTTATCCCTCAAAAAACTGCGCGTAAAAAGGTTAAAAAAGAGACTGTAAGCGCGGAGTTGTTTGATAAGCCTGAAAGTATTATTGATATTATTGAAAAAAATGCTATATCTGCCGCATCCGATATTCTGACTCAGAAAGAACTGACAAAAGGCTGTAAGGGCGGTGATTCAGATATCGAAGATGCACTCCTCCGGTTGTCAGAATCGCATAAGCTTCTGAAATTAAAAAGCAGTAAAACGGTTTATTTTGTGCATATTTCAAAAATTCGGTCGCTGCTGCCATCTGTGCAGCCTGACCTACCCCCCTGCCCCCCTCCCTGCAATGGAAGGGGGAAGACTCCGCTCCCGGATTCATCCGAGATGAACAGAGAACGGATTTTAGGCGCGTACAGAAAAATCAGCGAGCGCATCAGGCTTCCGGATGTGGAAATTTACGCGCTTCAGCAGGAACTCGGCTGCGACTCGGAAGCCCTGAAAACCTTTCTGCTGGAAGAAAGCCGCAAAGGAAACGCGGTATTAAGTTACGGAGATTGGTCATTATCTGATGAAAATATCCGATCCGCTGCGATTTACATCCGCGGAAAGGCGCATTTACTGATTCATTTCAAACATTAAGCGGGGGGTTATGGAAAATTTCAATCCTTTCAGAAAAGAAGATGAAAACGTCTCCGAACCTCGTATTGTCGAAGCTGAGAAAACGGTTTCCGAATTAAATGAAAAGCCCCTGAACCAGCTTCTTAAAAAATTTGAAGACTTAAAAAAAGGACAGGCTCCGAGGAGAATCAAGGGCGCTTATGCACATTTTATCTTATCTTCGCAGCCCGGATATGGAAAATCCCATCTTATCGGGCGATTATTCCGCAGTCTGAGCGAACAGGCAGTTCTTGTCTATATCCGTCCGTTCGGCAGCACCTCTTCATATTGGCAGTCTGTCCTGATGAATATGATCAATGAACTGAGATTTCCCGATAAAATAGGGATAGAATACGGCAATAAAAAAGAACCCAGCCAGCTTGAAATGTTTGCTTACGGAATTATTCGCAGCCTTCTGGTGTCTGCTATTGAAAACCGCATGATTTCTGTAAAAGATGAGAAAAAGACTCTGGAATTGTTTTATATATGTTCTTTGGAAAAATTCAGAAGCAGCCAAAACCGTGTTCAATGGGTTCGTAACAACATTAAAAAGCTTTCGGCGTGTCTTCAAAGCATTGTGAATTTATCCGAGTCTGCCCAAAGCTGGCTCAGTATTTTATTCGAGTATGCGTATTTTCCCGAATCCGAACTGCGGATAGCCTGTCTGGACTGGTTAAAAGGCGGAAGTATTGACCCTGATGAAGCAAAAAATATCGGCATCGGGCTAAGAACTGTCAATGCCGACCACGATACCAATGAGCTTTGCAAACATCGGCTCTTGGATTTCTGTCAGCTTGCCGGATTTTTCAGACCCTTTGTATTCTGTTTTGATCAGACAGAAAATTATGGGGAAAATCAGAATCTTGCAAAAATTTTTGGATTGGTTATCCAAGTGCTGGCAGATGAAGCATATAATCATCTTACGGTGGTTACTGCCAATCAGCATGTATGGCAGAAAAGCGTAGCGCCGTATTGGGAAGAAGCCTATAAAAGCCGCTTAGGTCCGCCCATACGCCTTGAAGGCTTGAACAGAATTCAGGCAGATGAGCTTATTGAAAGAAGATTCGGAAAAGATAATGCGGATAAAAAAGCAGAATTTATCGGAGATAAGCAATGGCTGAAACAGTTATATGAAGACCGATATGAAATCGGTGTCAGAGAGTTTTTGCAGGAATGCCGGGACAGATGGCAGACGATGTTTGAAAACGGCGTGGTTGAAAAGCCGCTTCTTTCCGATGTTTATAAACAGTATCTTAACAGAATAGATAAATCTCAGCCAAAGCGATTTGTGTTTGATCCGGATACATTCCGATGGTTTGTCAAAGATGCGGCGGCGAATCTGCCGGAAACACAGGTTAAAGAGTATAAGAGCGAAAAAGGTTATTTTACCCTGCTTTGGAAATTGAAAGACCGGGAAATCCTGTTCGGTTTTGAAGCCGGATCAAATTGGGCGCGATGGCAGGCAATTACGCGGGAAGCTCAGAAATATTACGATGCAAAACGTCAGAAAGTAAAAGCGGTGTTGTTCAGAACGCCCGAATTGCAGAAACTTCCCGTAGCCAGATGGAAAATAGCTCCGGTCATGGAAAAAGCCGGGCAGCAGTATTTACATATATTCTGTCTGGAACGGCAGCAGCTGATGATGCTTTATGCGGCGTATGATCTGTATCTGAACGCCGTATCCGAAGATATTCCGTTTCAAAAGCAGGATGTATTACGGTTTATTTCCGAAGAATTCGGATGGTTCTGGGAAACCATACAACAGCCTATCGCCATAAAAAAAGAAACCGGGTTTTCAAAACCTGACGGCATTAAGAAAGAACTGATTGAAGAAATATGCAGTATTGTTCAACGTGAGAAATTTCTGAACATGGATGAGGCGATGAAAAAATTATCCGAATCCGTTTCAGTAGAACTGTTTCGTGAAGCCTGCGGCTGTATTCCTCAAATCAGAGTCCATGACAGCCCGACCGTAAAGGTGTTGCAGTGGCAATCAAATCAATAAGCGTAACCCAGTTGAAATGCGCCTGTCTTGATCCTGAGTGGCTCAGAAAATGGCTTAACGGAGCAAATCCGCCTGCCAAATGCTTTATACCATCAGGAACAATGCCTGTTTATGGAACGCTGTTTCACAAAATTGCGGAAAAATTCGTGAATTGGCTGGTCTCCACTAAAAAAGCCTTGCAATTGACAGATGAACTCAGTCTTTGGAATGACCTGTATGAGCGATTTGCGGAAAAAGAATTATCTCATCTTCTCAATGATGGAAAGATTGATTCGGCATATCATCTGGGGACATGCCTGAAAGCGTTCTGTCAACAGGTATCCGACTTGCGCCAACGCTGTAAAAATTTCAAATCATGGCAGGATGTGTATATCATTCAGGAATTTTCAATAAAAGATATTCATTTTCCTGTGGGAGAAAACAGTATTTTCATTTCGGGTCAGATTGACGCTGTACGAACGCATCCCGAACATGGCGTAGAGATTGTTGATTACAAGCTTTCACATGGCGCGAACCTCAAGCATGACCTGCTTCAGATTGCAATTTATGCAAAGCTGTTGAGCATCGTTAAACCCGGTCTCCGATTTCAGGGAGTTTTGGAATATTATGAGCCGGAATTACATGAAGTCTGCGTAAGCTCTGACAATCTCGAAAATATTTTTCAGGAGATGGTCGAGCCGGTGCTGCATGAAATATTTTCCGAAACAACGCAGGCATCTTCTCAGATTTCACTTCTCACTTCTCATTTCTCACTCCCCACTCCCCACGACTTATCAGACGCTATCCGAAACTGCTATGCCGCATTCAGATTAGAGGTTGAGATTATTGATAAACACGAAGCCCCGCAGCTTATTCGCTATCGGGCAAAGCCTGCAGCAGGCGTAAAAGTGGTATCTTTGGAAAATCGCGCCGAAGATCTGCAGGTCGCGTTATCGCTGAAGCATCCGCCCCTGATTAACGCGGCTCAGGGCTGTGTTACGATTGATATTCCGAAAGAAAAGCCGGATATAGTATGGTGGAGAGATGCGGTAAAAGACCCGGTGTATGCAGCTCATCAGAGTTTTATTTCATTTCCGGTAGGTATCGGCATTGACAATCAGGTAATCGTGGCGGACTTTGCAGATCCGAATATGTGTCATGCCCTGATAGCAGGCACTTCGGGCAGCGGCAAAAGCGAATTTTTAAAATCAATGGTGGCATCGCTGATTGCCAAAAATACGCCTGAAACATTGAAGTTGTTAATCATTGATCCGAAAATCCTGACATTTTCTTCCCTGTCAGACTGCCCGTATCTGACATGCCCAATCGTTACAGACATTTCTTCGTCTGTTTCCCGGCTTTGGAAGGCGGTTGAGGAAATGGATATGCGATACCGGCGACTGAATCGGGAAGGATTTGAAAATTTAAGCGCCCGATTTCTTGCTGGAAAAACCGATATTCCGTTTTATGTGATCGTGTTTGATGAATTTGCCGATCTGATTCTGGCTGGCAATGAGGAAAAAAAAGAATTTGAAAAGCTTGTGGCAAGATTGGCGTCAAAAGGACGCGCTGCCGGGATTCATCTGGTTCTGACCACTCAGCGACCGGATAGCAAAATTGTTACGGGTCTTATCAAAGCCAATCTGCCGCTTAAAATCTGTCTCAGAGTTACCAGCGCAACCAATTCGCAAATCATTTCGGATCAGAATGGCGGAGAATCTCTTCTGGGCAGAGGCGATCTGCTCTGCAATCGGGGCAAAGGCATTGAGCGGGCGCAATCTCCGTATATTTCTCAGGAAGAATTGCTGCAATATCTGAACGGAGGAAAAGCGAAATGATTCACTGAAAGAGGGGATATCCCCATACCAAAACAGGGCAGATGCCCCATAAGCGCTCTAA
>DYRC01000195.1 GCA_020718925.1 Desulfonema limicola | reverse complement strand
TTTCCGGCGGTGACAATCCGGGAGAATACGGAGGAAGATAAATCGGTTCCGCACCCTTACTTCCGATCAGTTCTTTTACTCCTTCAACCTTATGAGCTCCTGCATTATCGGTAAATACAGGATTATCAGGAACTTCTGCTTTTACTTTCTCAGAATACTCTTCTGTAAGCCGTCCGACCCGGTCCGTATTTTTTTCCGGATCGTGAAGAACTTTTTTTTACGCGTTATTCCGTTTTTTTCAATGTTCTGTCCGGCACCGGTCTGCTGACTTTTTTACCGGATTCATCTTCATAATACTCACAGATTTCTTTCAACGTCATATCCGGTTTTTTTTCAATAATTTCAGCAAGCATTCAAAAAAAAGGCGGATCGTATCAGTAAAATCGTACCGAAAAAGACTGTCCGAAATCCTTACCCTTCGTTTGATTCATTGACGGCATAACAGCGACAGCCTGTGGAAGCCCGCTTCAGCGGACGTTGACGCATGGCGGGCTTGAACAAGAATTCTGTACGCTATGTCATATCTTCATTGCAGCGCGGACTTCTTCCATTGTTTTCTGCGCCACATTTCGGGCTTTGTTACTGCCGGAGACAATCATATCTGCCACCAGATCAGGCTGTGATTCATAATATCTCCGCTTTTCCCGGATAGGCTCAAGCGATGCGATAAGCCCCTGTGCCATGATTTTTTTGCATTCCACGCATCCGATTTTTGCCACGCGGCAGTCGGTATTTACCCGATCTATCACATCCTGCGGGCTGTAAAGCTTATGAAATTCAAATACATTGCAGATTTCCGGGTCCCCGGGATCGGCTTTTCTGGCGCGATTCGGGTCTGTAATCATCTGAGATACTTTGGCAGAAATATCTTCAGGACTGTCAGAAAGATAAATCGCATTGTTATAGCTTTTGCTCATCTTGCGCCGATCCAGCCCCAGAATTTTGGGCGTCTGGGTTAAGATGGATTCAGGTTCGGGAAAAACATGACCATAGAGAAAATTAAACCTCCGGGCAATTTCTCTGGTGATTTCAACATGCGGCACCTGATCCACGCCTACCGGTACGCCGTTGGCTTTGTAAATGATGATGTCTGCTGCCTGAAGCACCGGATAGCCCAGAAATCCGAAGGTGGAGAGGTCTTTATTTGACAGTTGCACAATCTGATCTTTATAGGTGGGATTGCGCTCCAGCCAGGGAACAGGCGTAATCATGGATAAAAGCAGAAACAATTCCGCATGTTCCTTCACCAATGATTGGACAAAGAGCGTGTTTTTCTCCGGAGATAAGCCCGCACTGAGCCAATCTATCATCATCTGCGTGATATAGCCTTTGATTTCGCCGGTATCTTCATAACTGCTGGTGATTGCGTGCCAATCTGCAATAAAAAAGAAGCATTCATACTGCTCCTGCATATTAATCCAATTTGCCAAAGCGCCGTGAAAATTGCCCAGATGAAGCGGACCTGTGGGACGCATTCCGCTTAAAATTCGTTTTTTTTCAGCCATTACCAACTTCTCCTTCAATATTTTATCTACCGAGCAGCAGATCGCCCAGAGGATTTACAACACTGTGAATGATTTTACCGATAACTTTGGTTGTCAGCAGCACAAAAATAATGAGCATGCCGAAGCGTCCTATCTGCTGATAGGATGCTCTGAAATTTTCCGGCAATATCATTGCAAAAATATGGCTTCCGTCCAGCGGCGGAATCGGAATCAGATTGAACACCATCAGTACGATATTGATGATAACACTGTAAAAAAGCATTTCCATTACAGGAAGCATCACCGGAACAACTGCTGCCGGAATAGAAACATGCCTCAGCGTTTGGAATACGATGCCGGATAAAATGGCGCAAGCGAGATTTGCCGCAACTCCGGCTGAAGAGACCAACAGGGTTCCCCTCCGATAATCGCTGTAATTAAGCGGATTGACCGGCACAGGCTTGGCATATCCGAATACCGGCGCGCCGGATATGCTCAGAAGCAGGGGCAGGATCAGAGAGCCGAAAAGATCAAAATGACTGATCGGGTTTAAGGTCAGGCGCCCCGCCAATTTTGCTGTGGGGTCTCCCATGCGGAGCGCGGCATAGCCATGTGCCACTTCATGAATTGTAACCGCAAACACCAGCGGCACAATGGTTATCATAAATTGGCTGATATCAAAGTTTTGCATAAGATTCGCTTTCGATTTTACCCTCCCCCGCCCCTCCCCGAAACGGAGAGGGGAGTCATCGTACTCCCCCTTCCCTTTCAGGGAAGGGGGCAGGGGGGTTAGGTCAGTTTAGCAAGACAGCATATCAGAATACAGCCTGCCATTTCAAGGCTTTTTCCGAAAGACACCACGCCGTCTTCATGTCCGCCCATTGCAAAAATGCCCTTTTCTTTCACAGACGTATCGGAAAACAAACGGCGGATGTCAGCAGCCATTTCCGGCGTTCCGTAAGCCGCGTTTTCAGAGGTTATCGGAATATTGAGTTTTCGGGCATTCTGCCATATTTCGGGCGAATGGGCATGAATCACCGCAGATATTGCGCTATCCTGAATATAAACCGCGCCGTGAGTTAAGGATTCAGATGATGGGCGAATCGGTCCCTGGGCTGCCACGTAATTTTCTTCAGGACAGCACTCTGTTACCAGCGTGTAATGTTCTTCGCTCAGTTCAGGCAGATGCCCGGTCTGTGAGCCGCTGATAATAAACGCTTTTCGGTCTTCGGGAAATTCGGACGATATGAACCGCCGACTGATATTGCCATATCCCAATCCGCTGTAACGATTGGGATTTTGTCCGATAAGCCCCATCAGATACATGATTCTGCGCCATGCTATCATATCACTCAGATCGGGGATCCCCGATGTCAGAGAGAATTGCAGCCTGAATTTACTGATGCCTTCTGCTGTCATTAACCCCTCCCCCATCCCCTCCCCGAAACAGAGAGGGGGAGTCTTTCCGTTCTCTCCCCCCCTTCCCTTTCAGGGAAGGGGGGCAGGGGGGTTAGGTCGGATGCGTAAGGTGAGTTTCTAAATATATTGTCGTTTGATATTGTCGTTTGAATAGGAATATGATATAAAATGCTTTTAATTGCAATATAATATTTTTGATGTCTTTATTCTACCAGAGAATCAGGAGGAGAATTATGCCGGAATTTGTATGGAAGGCAAAAAATAAAAGGAACCTGTCCCAAAGCGGAATGATGGAATCCCCGAATGCGGCGGCGGTCGAAAATGTCCTGAGCAAGCGAGGTCTTCTCTCTATCAAAGTGAAAGAGAAGCCTAAAGATATGTTTGCGAATTTTCCGCTGCTACAGCCTAAAGTACTGCCCAAAGACGTTATTATCTTCTGTCGTCAGTTTTCCACGATGATTGACGCAGGACTTCCGATTATTCAATGCTTGGAACTGCTCTACTCTCAGGCGGAAAATCCCACATTCAAGAAAATTATGAAGCAGATCAAAGACGATGTGGAAGGCGGAACCACGCTTGCCGACGCGTTGAAGAAGCATCCGGATCAGTTTGACACGCTGTTTGTAAATATGATTGCCGCAGGTGAGGCAGGCGGTATTCTGGATACGATTCTCAAGCGTCTTTCCGAGCATTTGGAAAAGGCTGCCAAACTCAAAGCCAAAGTCAAAAGTGCGATGATGTATCCGACGATTACGATAGCCGTGGCAATTGCGGTGGTCATGGTCATCATGGTCTTTGTTATTCCCGTGTTTCAGAAAATGTTTGCCGAAATGGGCGCGGCATTGCCTACGCTGACCAGTATCGTTATCAAAATCAGCGATTTTATTAAGAGCAATGTTCATTTTATCGGCGGCGGCGCGTGGCTGGGGGGGTATTCTTTCAAACGGTTTTACAGCACGGAAAAAGGCAAAACCGTCATAGATGCATGGTCTTTGAAACTGCCGGTGATGGGAATGCTCATTCGTAAAATCGCAGTTGCCAAATTCACCCGCACGATGGGAACCATGCTCGCCAGCGGTGTTCCGATTCTGGATTCTTTGGATATTGTCGCAAAAACCGCAGGACATAAATCTGTTGAAAATGCCATTTACGATGTGCGGAGCGGCATCAGCGAAGGCAGGTCTATGTCTGATCCGCTGAATGAAAGCGGCGTTTTCCCCTCAATGGTCTGCTCCATGATTGCTGTCGGCGAGTCCACCGGCGCATTGGACAGTATGCTCGGCAAAATTGCCGATTTTTATGATGATGAAGTGGATGAAGCCGTCAACAACATGACTGAAATGATCGAACCGGCGATGATGTGCTTTCTGGGCGTTGTGGTCGGCGGTCTGGTTATCGCGATGTATCTGCCTATCTTTTCAATGGCAGGCGCGGTCGGATAATGATATGGATGCAGATGATCTGTCTGTAACACCGGATAAAGATTTTTATCACAAGCTGAAATGGCTGATGTTTTTCCGGCTGCTTTTTGCCACGCTGCTTCTGGGGTCCAGCATTGTTTTGCAGATGAGCGAAAATTACCCTATGATTCATCAGCCCTTATTGCTGTTGTACGGATTGATTGCAGCGATTTTTTTTCTGTCATTCTGCTATGCTGTTCTGCTGTATCGGGTCAGACGAGTCATTTTGTTTGCATACATTCAGATCGGGATTGACACTCTGCTGGTCAGCCTGATTATCTTTCTGACCGGAAGTTTTTCAAGTCTTTTTTCTTTTCTCTATCTGGTCATTATCATTTATACCAGCATGGTTTTGTTCAGAAACGGAAGCATGATCATGGCTGCGCTGTGCAGCATTCAATATGGCATCATGGTGGATATGGAATTTTATGAAATTCTCAAACCTTTCGGTGCGGAAGAATTACTTGCGAACCAGCCCTGGAGCCATATTCTTTACAAAGTGATGATTATCATGGTGGCGTGTTTTGCCGTAGCGTTTCTGAGCGGTATTCTGGCAGAACAGGCAAAAAACACCAAAAAAGAGCTTCGCGCTATGGAAGCGCATGTTAAACAGGTTGAAAAGATGGCGGCTGTGGGAGGGATGGCATCGGGGCTGGCGCATGAAATCAAAAACCCGCTGGCGTCTTTGCGCGGCGCGGTTCAGATGCTCAGAGAAGATCTTCCCCATGATGAGGATCAGGATCGGCTGATGCACATCATTTTACGTGAAGCTGATCGGTTAAGTACGCTGGTCAGCGATTTTTTATTATTCGCAAAGCCGCAGGCTGCCAGAGTCGAAAAAGTCCAATTGGACAAAGTATTGGAAGAAACTCTGGAACTTTTTGAAAATGATAAAAAATGCCGCGATATGATTACCATTATCAAAGAGCTTACGCCTGCGCTGTGGGTGAATATTGACCCGGCGCATCTTCGTCAGATTTTTTGGAATCTTCTGCTGAATGCGGCTGAATCCATCACAGGACAGGGAAAAATCACGGTAAAAACATCTCGGAGAAACAGACAGATTGTTGTTAAAATTACAGATACAGGCTGCGGCATGTCTGAAGAACAGATGAAAACCATCTTCAATCCCTTTGTAACCACAAAACCCAACGGCACGGGGCTGGGACTCTCAATCGTTCACCGCACACTGACGGCGTATGATTGCCGGTTGGACGTAGAAAGCGCAATCGGACGGGGAAGCACATTTACGCTGATATTCAGACAAGGCGAGCCTCTGACGTCCGATAAAAAAACAGCGTAACGGCTTTGCTGAAAAGCCGACAAAAACACCTGAGGAGACCATTTAATCCATGAAATTACAATCTCTGCTTGCGGCTATGCTCTACTGCCGCGCTGACCAACTGCCTTTCAGATACGATCTTGGCAACATTCCGGGCTGGTTTATCAATGATTATCTCAAATTTATGCTGAGTTCTCCGAATCAGTTTTTTGAAAAAGGAGACGCGGATAATTACTTCAGGTTTATGCACGAATGGGTCAGTTATCTTCATAGCAATATTTTTGCCCATCCGGAGTCCAAGTTCTGGCAGGAAATCGGCTGGGCATTTACGCACAATGCCAATTTTATTCCCTTATATTTCAACACGGCAAATTTAAAGGATATTTACAGCAAACGTGCGGATATTATGGATTATACGCTGAAAATCAAAGGCTCCGCGGTGGATTATACGTTTGCTCCGCGACTCGCTCACCGGACTAAGATTCGGCTGGGTATTTTAAGCAATCACTTCAGCCCCCAGACCGAAACGTTTGCGGCGATCCCGGTTTTTGAGCATCTGGATAGAACGCAGTTTGAACTGATTCTGTATACGCTCAGGATTACCGGTCATCCTTTGGAGCAGTATTGTCAGAGCCGTGCAGATCGGCTGGTGAAACTTCCGGATGATCTTCAGAGTCAGATTCAGGCAATCCGCACGGATGATTTGGATATTTTACTCATCGGCAGCAACGTAACTGCGGTAACTCACGCGGTTTCAATGTTGGCATTGCATCGTCTGGCTCGGATACAACTGACCTCCATCAACTCGCCTTGCAGCACCGGAATGCGGAACATGGATTATTACATTGGCGGGACCCTTAGCGCGCCGGTTCGGAATATGCAGGATCAGTATCGGGAAAAGCTAGTCAATATTGACGGCTCCGCCTTGTGTTTTCGCTTCCCCTATCCGAATCCCCCGCCGGTGGTCAATCCGTCCAGAGCAGAGTGGGGCGCAACGCCTCAGACAACGGTTTTTGTTTCCGGCGCAAACTTTTTCAAAATCATTCCCGAATTACGGGAGGTTTGGGCAAAAATTATTGCCGGAGTGCCGGATTCTGTGTTGCTTCTCTATCCGTTCAATCCGAATTGGACTCATACCTACCCTGAAACTGCGTTTGCCGACCACATGAACGCAGTTTTCAGTCAATACGGAATTGCTTCACATCGTCTGATAATTATCAAAGCCCTGCCCAGCAATGAAGACATCAGGGCATATCTGAAGCTGTCAGACGTTTATCTGGATTCTTTTCCTTATGGCGGCGCAACCTCTCTGCTTGATCCGTTGTCGGTGAATCTGCCGACATTGGTTATGGAAGGAAATGCCCTGCGCTTTCGGCAGCCATCGGCAATGCTTAAAGAACTTCAATTGCCGGAATTGGTAACCACTGATGAAGCCTCTTATATTCAACTTGCGATAGAGCTTGGAAAAAATCCGCAACTGCGCCGGCAGTATCGGGATCAGATTGCCCGGAATATGGCAGACAATCCGCCGTTTCTGGATAGCCGCACGTTTTCGGCAAAAATCGGGAATTTGTTTAAGCAATTATTTGAGGAATATCAGAGTATGACGGCTATCTCATCGCCTAAACCGGTTCTGTCTAACGAATTTCTGAATCTGCTGATCGGGTGCGCGAATCTGTATGATATTGATCCGTCCAATGCGTCTATGGTTTCCCAGTTGCGGCAGATCCGAACACAACTTGCTGAATTTTGGATTAATACGCCTGCACATCAGTTGGAAAATGTCTATCAGGGTGAATTGCTCAGAGGGCATCGGGCAGTTTTAGGCAGCGGATTTAAAAAAGAACCGTTGACTACGGATGAAGGCTTGTTTTTACAGAAGGTTATTGCCGAATTGAATCAGAAAGCCGCAGCAAATCCGGCTGACTCGCTGAAGTATCTTCTGGCAGCCATGCTTTATCTTCTGCCGGATAATCTGAAAATCGGAAATGCACAGAACACTCTGCCGGGCTGGCTGATCGGGGATTATGAGAAATTCTTCAGTTCAACCAGCAAGTCATTATGAGAAATGCCCATAGCGGAGACGTTTTATGACAGTACTTACGCAAGTATCATTTTAACGCCCTGAAATTTAAGCTGATGTTTCAGATAAGCAGACAGCAGACCATGCTTAATCTGATAAATTGTTC
>DYRC01000016.1:21705-26630 GCA_020718925.1 Desulfonema limicola | reverse complement strand
GATCTGGACAAAGTTGCCGCAATGCCTTGCAGTCCGTCAGTCGGCGGCATGGCAAAAGGGCAGTTGGTCAAAGAAATTGACGCGCTGGGCGGTGAAATGGCAAAAGTAACGGATAAAACTGCCATTCAATACAAGACTTTGAATACCAAAAAAGGTCCGGCGGTTCATTCTTCCAGAACTCAGAATGACAAAAATCTCTATCACCGAATTATGAAAGGCATTGTCGAGCGACAGCCCAATCTTGATCTCAAGCAGGGTATTGTGGAGCGGCTCAGAATCGAAGATAACCGCGTGGTGGGCGTGGAAGATCATACGGGATTCGGGTATCAGGGCAAAACGGTTATTTTAGCCACCGGCACGTTTTTAAGCGGGCTGGTTCATATCGGATTCAAAGCCATTCAAGCCGGAAGAGCCGGAGAATTTGCCTCATACAGTCTGCCGCTTCATTTGAAAGAACTCGGCTTTGCGCTGGGGCGCATGAAAACCGGCACTCCGCCGCGCCTTAAAAAAACAAGCATTGATTTCAGCAGGTTTTCCAAACAGGAAGGCGATGAGCATCCGCGCCCCTTTTCTTTTTCCACCAAAGAAGTCAATATTGTTCAGGTTCCGTGCTATATGGGGCATACGAATCTGCGAACCCATCAACTGGTTCGGGATAACCTGAAATATTCCGCGCTCTACGGCGGCATTATCAAAGGCGTATCTGCCCGATACTGCCCATCGTTTGAAGATAAGATAGTCAAATTTGCAGAACGGGAAAGCCACCACGTCATCCTTGAGCCGGAAGGTTTAGGCACAGATGAAATTTACGCCAGCGGCTTGGGCAACAGCCTGCCGGTTGAGATTCAGCTTCAGGTTGTCCGCTCTGTTGAAGGGCTTGAATATGCAGAAATTATGCGCCCTGCGTATGCCATTGAATATGATTATGTCAATCCGATTCAGTTGAAACCCACGCTGGAGACCAAGCGCGTTTCCGGGCTGTTTATGGCAGGGCAGATCAACGGCACATCCGGTTATGAAGAAGCCGGAGCGCAGGGAATGTGGGCGGGCATCAATGCCGCGTCCAAGGTTCAGAAAAGACCGCCATTTATCTTAGACCGCTCTCAGGCATACATAGCCGTAATGATTGATGATTTGGTTACGCGGGGAACGCGGGAGCCGTATCGCATGTTCACGTCCCGTGCGGAATATCGGCTGATGCTCAGAGAAGACAATGCGGATTTGCGGCTCATGGAGATCGGACATGAGCTTGGTCTGATTGATAATGATACGTTAAAAGACATCCGGGAGCGCAAAAAGCAGATTGACGCTGAAATCAGCAGAATCAGGCGCGTGGTGATAAAGCCGCAGAAAGAAGTTAATAACTATCTTGAAGGCAAAAACGCAACGCTGATTGATGACGGCGTTCACTTAGACCAGTTGTTAAAACGGGTTGAGTTGGATTATGAGATGGTAAAAATCTTTGCGCCCCCGTCTGAGCCGTTGGATGAGAATGTGTCGCGGCAGGCAGAAATTCAAATTAAATATGAAGGTTATATTCAGCGACAGATTCGGGAAATTGAAAAATTCAGGCATCTGGAAAGCATCAAAATTCCTGAAAGCTTTGATTATGATAAGGTTCATGGGCTTTCCAACGAACTCAAAGAAAAGCTTTCCGATGTGCGTCCGATCTCGCTGGGGCAGGCTTCGCGCATTGACGGCATGACGCCTTCGGGTATTTCTGTGATGATGATTGCGATAAAGGCTATCACTCGATAATCAAGTTTTTTTAATTCGGCTCTCTGAAATTCAAGCTGCGTTGTACTTTGATGACGGTGACGGAGCAGGATTACCCGGTTCTCTGCCCACCTTATGTTTTTCCGACGGAGACATCCGGAACAGACAGTATCTTCCGTCCGCCATGTCGGATCGGAAGCTTCCCCGCCTCCCCGGATGCTGAATGAGTATATCAATTTTCTGATGGCATCTCAGAGGGTTTTCAGTCGTACCGAAGCTGAGAAAGTACAGCCGGATCAGGAATACTGACCATCGCATGAACCGGTAAATCGTCTGCCGTACCGGCTTCCGTCCGACACAGAAGCTCTGCGGCGGGAAGCTTCCCGTTTCATTGATCTGAGAAACGGAGTACCGATTCCGGACGACTCTGCCTCAGATAAGCCGTATGCCGATAAAATACATATGGTTACCTATCATCGGTCAGTCAGGCATCACAGCGTTGTGAAAGGTAAGTACCTGTCCGCAAATTTTTTGATATTTTGTAGGGGCAATCCCCTGTGATTGCCCTGCTGCAAGGGTAAGCACAGGGGATTGCCCTGCTGCTGAGTGGGTAAGTGGGTAAGCACAGGGGCTTACCCCTACCATATTGCCGAAAAATATATGATCGGGTACTTATCATTATTTGAAAAGGAAAAAACCGAAATCAGGGATACAGAAATAATCCTTCAATCCTGATTCATTTTTCAGCTTCAATAAAATTCAGCACTTCCTGCGGCGATGCTGCTTTTGCTGCCACTTCGATGAGATTTTTCAGCTTTCCGACATCAGCTATGTTTTTTATTTTACGCTGAAGAGTTTTTAAGCCTTTACTTCCGAATTTAGCTTTGAGAATAACCGTAAGCGATTCGGAAAAAGCTTCCTGCTTTCCTTCCTGCTTTCCTTCCCGCTTTCCTTCCTGCTTTCCTTCCCGCTTTCCTTCCTGAGAGAATTTGTCTCTCATATATTGCATCAACATAGCACTTCCCTCCTCTTTATGTCCGTCTATTTCCTGACACAAACCCTCCCGTTCATCCTCCCGGATTTCGGCGTATATGTCAATGAAATCAGAATATTTGTCAAACAGTATAGGCGTAACCAGCTTGTATAACCCCAAGAGTGCCTGCCGGATAACCTCCGCACGTTCATGGGATTCGTAGTTCATTTTAGGCAGAAGAATTTTTATCAGAGGATTTGATGAATGATAATAATCTCTTGCATTCAGATCAAACAGCTTTACGAACACATACTCGAAATGCAGAAATGTTCTTCCGCCGAACTCCATGTTCAGATGACGCAGGATAACTTTGTTTTTATTCCATTTTTTACGATCCGTGAACAACACAGTAGGAATCACAGTTGCTTCCGGATAAGCCTCTGCCGAATCTGTGGTATATTTAAGCAGCTTGTGAATTGAAAATCTGCTTTTATCTTCCTGAAATTCGACCAGCCACAGGAGTATCTGACCTTTTTCAAAGGAAAACAGTATCGGCATATCCAACGCCAGATGAGTATCTGAAAGTCTGCGTTTCTTCGGCTCCTGACGGATAAATTCGATTTTCAGAACTTCACCGAACTTCTCTCTTGCGCCCGGCAGAATCCACTCAAGTGCTTCTTTCGGAAAATCTGCCAACAGATTCTTGAAATTATGGTCGTGCGATTCCTGACTCATTGACTTTTGCTCCTTAATCTGTTGACAACATTAGCAGTTATCAGTATGCTTGTCAATGAATACGAATCAGGATTGAAGGATTTCAGAAGGATTAAAGGATGATGTTTATTCTTCAATCCGTTCACTATCTTATCTCAACCCCGACACCTTCTGCAAAATGAAAATTACTTCCTCCATGCCGATTTTCTTATCTCCGTTCACATCAGCATTCAGGTTTATTGCTTCCGTTACCGGAATGCCTGCAAGAATCCGCAAAGCAAGAATCGCATCTGCCAAATCAACGCCGCCGCCGTTCAGATCGCCCTGAGTGCCACTGGTATCAGTATAAACAAACACGCCGCTGCCACCAGTTCCGGCATAAATCGTATTCGGAGAGGATGGGCTGATTGCCAAACTCAGGACATATTTGTTTATCAGTCCGATATCGGTCCAGTTTGCGCCGCCATCCGTGCTTCTGAACACGCCGCCGAAAGTTCCGACATAAACCGTATTCGGAGAGGAAGGACTGATTGCCAAACTCTGAACATAAATGTTTGTCAGTCCGATATATCCAGAAGTCCAGTTTGTCCCGCCGTCTGCGGTTCTGAACACGTAGCCGCGCTCAGTTCCGACATAAATCGTATCAGGTTCGGAAGGACTGATTGCCAAACTGTTAATACCGGTGCCGATCAGTCCGGGATTGGTAGCGGGCCAATTTACTCCGCCGTCTGTGATTCTGAATAATCCGCATTGATACTTTCCGACATAAATCGCATCAGGTTCGGAAGGACTGATTGCCAAACAACTGACATTTTGCAGTCTTGTATAGAAAAAAGTCCAGTTTGCACCGCCGTCTGTGGTTCTTAAAATGCCGGTTCCTGCTCCGGCATAAAGCGTATTCGGATTGGAAGGATGAACTGCCAAACTGCCAACGTATAGTCCCTTATCAACAACAGTCCAGTTTGCACCGCCGTCTGCGGTTCTGAACAAACCTCTGCCTGTTCCGGCATAAATCGTATCCGATTCGGAAGGACTGCTTGCCAAACTCTGAACATAAATGTTTGTCAGTCCGGTATTGACATCAATCCAGTTTGTCCCGCCGTCTGTGCTTTTGGAAACGCCGCTCACTGTTCCGGCATAAACCGTATTCGGAGAGGAGGGACTGATTGCCAAACTGGTAACATTACTTTCTGTCAGTCCTGCATTTACAGCAGTCCAGTTGTTCCCGCCATCTGTGGTTATGAACACGCCGTCTCCCATTGTTACAGCATAAACGGTATTCGGAGAGGAGGGACTGACTATCAAACTCCCCAAATTTCTTGTAGGCACTGCATTTCCAGCAGTCCAGTTTGCACCACCTTCTGTGGTTCTATATATGCCGCCGACTATGCCGCCGCGCTCAGTTACAGCATAAATCACAGCAGGTTCGGAAGGACTGATTGCAGAACTACCAAGCGACGTGTTTGTCAGTCCTGTATTGACAGCATACCAGCTTGCGCCGCCGTCTGTGGTTTTGAATACA
>DYRC01000016.1:0-21605 GCA_020718925.1 Desulfonema limicola | reverse complement strand
CCAGCTTGCGCCGCCGTCTGTGGTTTTGAATACACCACTGCCCCATAGTATAGCATAAAGGGTATCCGGAGAAGAAGGACTGATTACCAAACTATCAACAGTAGCGTCTGGCAGTCCTGTATTGACATCAATCCAGTTTGTACCGCCGTCTGTGGTTTTTAATACACCAACGCCACTGTCTCCCCATAGTACAGCATAAACTGTATTCGGAGAAGAAGGACTGATTAACAACCTATTGACATATTTTGTTCCTGTATTTACAGCAATCCAGATTGCGCCTCCATCTGTGGTTTTGAATACACCACTACCTGTTCCTACATAAACTGTATCAGGATTTGTCGGATGAATGGCAATAGTGTTGATTGTTCCGCCATACATCCCTTTATTCAGCGGCGTCCACACATTATTACCGGCAATTGCCGGGCAGACACACAGACTGATGCAGCATACTGTCAGTGCGACGATAAAAAAGATTCTGTTTTTCATGGAAATTCTCCTTTGTTTGAGG
The DNA here is from genome assembly GCA_020718925.1 of Desulfonema limicola. GTDB lineage: Bacteria > Desulfobacterota > Desulfobacteria > Desulfobacterales > DYRC01 > DYRC01. The sequence goes on along the minus strand of DYRC01000016.1, from coordinate 21,097 downwards.
TTTTATCTTGAAGTAAGCTTGAATCTTGACTCAGAACAGTCTTTTTCTTCCTTAAGATGTCTTTATGCGGAGAAAGAATTTTTCTTATGCGGGGATGAATTTTGTTTATCGGATTTTGGGAGATGGCAATTGTTTTTCTCACAGTTACCCTTAATCTGTTGACAACATTAGCAGTTATCAGTATGCTTGTCAATGAATCTTAATATGGAAAGAACCGACATAAACTTATGCTTCGCATCCGAAATTTAAAATGTTATTATGGGCGCATCATGGCAATCAGGGGCGTGAGCCTTTCTGTGAAAAAAGGCGAACTGATTACCCTGATCGGCGCAAACGGCGCAGGCAAAACCACGCTGCTCTCAGCGGTCTGCGGGCTTCTTCCGGGCTGGGAAGGAGAGATCGCATTTGAGGGCGACTCTTTGAAAAGCCTTGATCCGCCTGCGATTGTGAGAAAAGGCGTCAGCATTGTTCCTGAAGGACGCCAGATATTTCCACCGTTGAGCGTGCTGGATAACTTGAAGCTCGGCGCATACACCATGTATCGCAAAGGTCTTCACAAAGAAGCGGCTGAAGATATGGAAAATATGATGAATATGTTTCCGATTTTGCGGGAGCGGTCATCTCAGGCAGCCGGGACCCTTTCCGGCGGAGAGCAGCAGATGCTTGCCATCGGGCGGGCATTGATGGCGCGTCCCAAGCTTCTGGTGTTGGATGAGCCGTCAATGGGACTTGCGCCGCTGATGGTGGAAAAAATTTTAGACACGCTGGTATTATTGAAAAAAAACGGGCTGACCATTCTGTTGGTGGAGCAGAATGCTCATGCGGCGTTGCAGATTGCGGATCGGGGTTATGTGCTGGAAACCGGCAAAGTGGTTTTAGACGGCAAAGCCTCTGATTTGCTGGAAGACGCTGAGGTTAAACGAGCGTATTTGGGGAAAGATTATGGAGAATTTTGTGAACTCTGATAATTCGGAACGGCTGCAATTGCAGTTGGAACGGCTGCAAAGCACCTTAAATCGGGCTTATCGGAATGTGCCGTTTCACCAGAATCGGCTCAACGGATTTGCTTCCGTGGAGAGCATGGCTGATTTTATCCGGCTGCCGTTTATGGAGCGGCAGCATTTGGGCGAATATTACCCTTATGGGCTTTTTGCCGTGCCGCTGCGCGATATTGTGCGGATTCACACGGCTCCGGGAACCGGCGCAAATCCGATAGTGAGCGGCTATACCCGGCAAGACCTTCAGATGTGGCAGAGCATTGTGGCGGAATCGCTCAAAGCTGCGGGCGTCGGGGCGCATGATATTCTTCAAATCAATCTGGATGCGGGCTTGGCAAACTGGGGCAGGGATTATAAAGACGGCGCGGAAGCTATCGGCGCGGGCGTTATTCCGAACACGGTCATGTCTTCTGAAAAACAGTTAATGATTTTAAGAGATTATCGAACATCGGTGTTGATTACCACGCCATCATCTGCGTTTCAATTGGCAGAGCTGATGTTCAAAGCCAATCTGAATCCGACCTCTTTAAATTTGAAAACCCTGATTCTGGTGGGTGAATGGATCTCGCCTGAGTTGCGGAAAGAATTGGAAGATCAGCTGCATGTCATTACGTGGCTGCATTACGGATTGAGCGAAGTTCCGGGTCCGGCGGTTGCGTTTGAATGCAGGCAGCATGAAGGGCTGCATATCAACGAAGATCATTTTATTGCAGAAATTATTGATCCGGCAAGCGGAGAAATTTTGCCGCAGGGCGAAATCGGAGAGCTTGTGTTAAGCACCCTGACCACCCGTGCTTTCCCGCTGATTCGGTTCAGAACCGGAGACCGGGCAAGGCTGATGAAATCCCCCTGCACCTGCGGGCGGTCTTTATGCAGGATCGAGTGGGGAGAGGGTAGAACCGATGATATTTTAAGCATTAACGGCGTGAAAGCGCATCAGGATCAGATTACCCGTCATCTTGAGCTTGCCTTGGGATTTTCGCCGATTTATCGCTACTTTATCAGAAAGCGGCTCGGGGTCAGAGATTGTCTTGAGGTATGGATTGCTATCGGCGATGATATGCTGTTTGATGAAATCAAATCCCTTGAAAAACTGATAAATGACGCCAAAGATAAGCTTGAGGAAAATTTAAGCGTTCCGGTCAGCGTCAGACTGAAAGAAAAAGGCTCTTTCAACGGATAGAAAATTCCCTTGAATACAGAATCCGAAAAGTTTATAACACGATTTAAAGAAAAGCTGACGAGAAAAAGGAGAAATCACAACGATGAAGAAAATCGAAGCAATCATCAAGCCCTTCAAATTGGATGATGTCAAAGAAGCTCTGAATGAGGTCGGAATTCAGGGCATGACCATATCGGAAGTCAAAGGCTACGGGCGTCAGAAGGGACATAAGGAAATTTACCGTGGTGCTGAATATGTCGTTGATTTTATACCAAAAATTAAAATCGAAGTCATTGTAGCGGCAGATATGGTGGACAAGGTTGTGGACAAGATTCGCCAGGCTGCCAATACCGGCAAGCTGGGCGATGGAAAAATTTTCGTGCTTCCGGTAGAAGAAGCGATTCGGGTGCGTACCGGAGAGCGCGGTAAAGACGCGATATAATATAGTTTTATTTATTTAAGATCGTGAGAATGCTCACGGTCTTTTTTTTTGCAGATGTTGTCAGTTAAACGTTCAGTCATATTTCCAGATACCGGATGAGCGGGAACAACTCCGGCTGACGCTGAATTTCATCAATGACAATCAAGCCCCGACACCGTTCAAGCGTGAGCTGATCTCTGCAATATCTGTATTGCGGGGGATTATCATAACCGGATCACCTGACTTTCATTGAAATTTCTTTGCTTATCGCTGAATTTTCAATGTAATGAATTTCAGGTCTGATGTCAAGGGGGGCTTTTTCAAGTCCGACTGTGTAGGCGGTATCGTAAAAAATCAAATCAAAACCTTATCAAAACAAGGCTTTAAATTGTCAAACGTGCTTTTTATATGCTCAGGAATGACGCGAATGTCAGCAAACACCGTCAGCGCATTCACATCGCCGAACCATCTCGGCACAATATGAAAATGAAGATGTTCTTCCACGCCCGCGCCTGCGATTTTTCCCAGATTCAAGCCCACGTTAAACCCGTCCGGCTTCATCTGCGTTTTTAAAATTGCCACAGACTGCTCCACCATCTTGAGCAAATCCCCCATTTCGTTTTTATCCAAAGAATCCAGCCCGAACACATGCCGCACCGGCAGCACCAGCAGATGTCCGTTGCTGTATGGAAATTTGTTCATCACCACCATCGTGGTGTTGCCTTTATACAGCGTCAGATCATCCTGATCTCCGTAAGCCTTGCAAAAAACGCAGCCTTCTTCTTTCTTTTCTTTCAGAATATATTCAATCCGCCACGGTGCCCACATTGTCTCCATGATTTATGCTCCTCATATCTTTATAAAATCTTTAAGTCTGAAAACTGAATTTTATTCTTTTTTCCATGAAAATTCAAGCTTTTTTTCTATTGCTGCGCCATTTTCAACGAGGGTATGCGGCGTTACCTACCCCTGAAATACCCTTTCTGCTCCATTGCTATTTTTCTGTTTTAATCGGATAGTTGACACACAAAAAATTCAGTATCTGAAAATCCATGACACAGACGAGGTACGATATGAAACTATCATTCAAAATCGCTTATGTATGCGTATTGATTCTTGCAACAACATCATGCGCGAAGCTCTCAGAGTACAATTCTTCGTTGTTTGAAGAAGCATTTGGAAAAAAGAAGACATGGAAAGGCGAATCCGGGGCAGTATCTCCGTCTCAGATTGTTCAGCCGGATTGGTGGACTCAGTTCGGAGATCTCTATCTGGATCATCTGATTCAGGAAGCGATATCGGAAAGCTTTGATTTGAAAATCGCGCTCCGGCGGATTCAGGAAGCGGAACTGAATATCAAAAATGCCAAAGCCAGAGTGATGCCATCGGTTACCGGGTCAGAAAGCGCGAGTTTTTCTCAATATACTCAGCAGATTCCTGATATTTCGGATATCAGAAATATGACCGATACAAAAAGTCTGCTTGAACGACTCAATTCGCAATATTTCAATAAGGGCATAAATATCAGTTGGGAATTGGATTTGTGGGGAAAAAAGAAACGGGAATATCTGGTATCAAACGCCGGATATGAAGAAAGCAGGGCGTTATATCGGGCAGAATATCTGAAAGTGGTCTCGGAAGTTGCTCAGAGCTATTTTGAACTTCGCCAAAAAGATAAAGAAATCGGAATTGCCGAAAAACTTTATGCAGATAATCGCTGGCGATTAAAAATTTATGAGAATCAGTATGCCGAAGGCATTATCCCGGAATGGAAAGTCATGCGTCAGAAAGCAGAATTGGAAAATGCCGAAAAAGAACTGGCAGACCTTGAACAAAGCCGGAAAAGCGTTGAAAACAGAATCGCCTCGTATATCGGCAAGCCCGCAGGCGAGTTGAGCATTCCCAAAGCTGAACAAGGGCAGAACATACAGGTTGTCAGAGTACCGACCGGGCTTCCGGCAGATTTGATGTCCCGGCGACCGGATATTATTGCGGCAAAACATCGGGTAATCAAATCGCATCATCAATCGGAAATATCCAAACTTGCATGGCTGCCGACAGTTTCGCTGACCGGAAACGGCGGTTTGGCAAGTTCTGCGTTGTCAACGCTGATTCGCCAATGGACATTGGGATTGTCTCCGAACATTTCCGTTCCTCTGTTTGACGGCGGAACCGGGAAAAATCAGGCTGCCATCACCCGGCTGCAGCTTGCCACTGCCGAAGACGAATACCGCAGAACCGTGATGAAAGCGTTTGAAGAAATTGAAAATACACTGATAACGCTTCATGGTCAGACCCGGCAGAAAGAAATTCTGGAAGAAAAACTTTCAAACCTCAGACAGATTCAGACGCAGACCCGCGCCAAATTTGAGAAGGGACTGATTTCTCAGTTGGAAGTTTCAGATATTGACCGGGAACTTCATGCAGCTGAAAAAGCATTACTGACCGCTCATCGCTCGTTGTCAGATAACACGGTTACATTATTCAAGGCATTAGGCGGCGGATGGACGGACATATCGTATAAAGTCGAATTAAGCAAGCTGGTGGTTATCGAAGCTGGAAAGTGAGAAATTATGGCAGACATTCAAATATCCGAAGATAATGAGAACAATATCGTTTTTATCAACAAGCCGTCATTATTTCTCGATTCTTTTTATTCAGTGCCTCATGCTGAACCTGAGATTGAGAGTATTTCAAAACCAAGTTGGCGTGTATGGATATTGCTTACGATTCTGCTGATGATCGGGATATGGAAAATCATTCCCGAATCTGCCGAACACCGCTCAGAGCACTTGATGAGCCAGGGGCAATACCGGGAATGCGCGGCAGTTGCCAATCAGGATTTATCGCTGAATAGCAATAATCAGACGCTGCGCGAGATTGGGACAGAGGCAATGGTCAAAGATATTCTGCATGTCGGATGGCTGGATAAGATTGACAATGGGCAGTTTGATGATGCCAGAATAATGCTGACTGAAGCTGCTGAATTTTCCAGACATAATCCCGAAGGCATGAAAGTCGTCAGAGCCTTGAATTGGATAGCAGATATGGAAGAATATTTTTATCAGAAAAAGCCCGAAACGCCGCTGGTGATTTTTCAGGATGAGAAGCGGCTTAAATCTCTGCTCAGACGATGGAAAAAAGATAAAGATAATATCCGGGATTTTTTCTGCTCTCTGACAGCGTATTCTCACGAAGATACATGGAATAAAGACATCGCAGATCAGCTTCAGGTTCGCGTATTCAGAGGATTGGATAAGCTTCAGATTCAGAATTTGTTCTATGTCGGCGATATTGAGGAATTGAAAAAAGCGGTTGAACTTGCCTCAAAGTCTGATCGGATTAAAATCATAGAACAATTCAAGCGCAGATTTCCGGGAATCGGAGGCTTGGAAGCAATGAGTCAATCCGATAAAAAAGGAGAACAGCCATGATGAGATCAGGAAAGCATTTACGTTTTTCAGAGGCAGTTGAGGAACACGGCGCGGACGGAATCAAAATTATGACAGACACCTCTCCGTTTTTAGCATCAGGACTGATTTATATCGTCATGGCGCTGATGCTGATATTTTTTATATGGTCGTTTTTCGGAAAAGCAGACGTGATCATCACGGTTGACGGACAATTGGAGCCGAAATCGGAAATGCGCCGCGTTTATATTCCCACGCCGGGCGAACTGGTTGATATTTATGTAAGCGAAGGCACACCGGTTACAAGAGGCGATGTTTTAGCACGCATCAAAGCCACCGGAGCCATCAAAGCAGCCACCGATGCGGAGCAGGCAAAAATGCAGTTGGAGCGGGTCGAGCTTGAGATGAAAGTGTTTCCTCAGAAAAAGCAAATTTCGGAAAAAGAACTTGAAAATATCAGTCAGCAGATCAGAGAGAAAAAGAAAGAGTATGAACAACTGAAAACCGAGCGGTTTAAGAATCTTCCCGCATCCCGGCAGCACAGACTCAACAAAACCCGGCTTCAATTGGAAGAAGCTGAAAATAACCGGGAGATTGCCAAGCGAAGCTTTGAATCCTATAAAAAATTGTATGAGACTGAGGGCAACGGCGGCATTTCCAAAAAAGAAACCGAAGAAAAGGAAAATCAGTATATCCGGGCAGAGAAAGCCTATCAGACATTGAAGATTGATCTGGAAACTTCGGAAATTGAGTTCAGCCAGCAGGATACTCAGGCAGGCAAAAAGATAGGCGATGCGTACCTCGCATTATTGGCATTGAACGCTCAGTATGATTCCAAAAAGTTACAGAATGAAAATGAGGAAAAACAGATTGACATGCAGCATCGTGCGGCATTGGCAGGATATGAAGCAGCGTCTGTCGTAACCTTTGACGATCTGGATCAGGATAATTTCTTAAAAGTCCGGGCGCCGGTATCCGGTGTCATTACCTTTGTAACTTCGACTCAGCCCGGCGATAAGGTGAAATCGGAAGTTCCGCTGGTTTCCATTGCCCCGGCAGACGCGGAGCGGAGCGTATTCTTAAATATCCCGGATAAAGATCGGGGACTGCTGAAAACAGGGCAGGCAGTAAAATTGAAATTCGCCGCATTTCCGTTTTACCGACACGGATTTGTCAACGGTACGCTGGAATATATTTCTCCGGATGTGATGCCCTCAAAAGACGGAAAATCCTTTTACAGAGGGCGCGTGGGATTGAAGCAGGATTATCTGATGGCAGATGATCAGAAAATTTCTTTGCGATACGGCATGACCGCGACCGCAGAGATTGTGGTTCAGAAAAGGCGCCTGATAGATTTGGCGTTAGACCCGTTCAGGAGTTTGAAAAGATCTTAAAACTGAAAAACCCCTCCCCCAGCCCCTCCCCGAAACGGAGAGGGGAGTCTTCCGATGTCTCCCCATTCCCTCTCAGGGAAGGGGGCGGGGGGTTAGGTTAAGAAAGTGAGGCTTAAAATCATGAATACCATAGCTAAAATCAACGATGAGATCATTACAACGGATCAGTTTATCAAGTTTTTGAAATTTTCCAATGAGTTCAATGATCTGATTCAAAGACTGATTCGCAATAAAATTACGGTTCACGCGGCAAAAAAGATGGGCATGTCCGTATCTGTCGAAGAAATTCAGGAAGCTGCGGATGATTTCAGGCGGTGTATGGGAATGCACAGAGCCAAAGATACCCAGAATTGGATGGATAATATCGGAATCAGTTCCGAAGAATTTGAGTTGTTTATGTCCGAGCATGTATATCGGAAAAAAATCCTTGATACGATTTTAAACCATGAAAACACTGAAAAATATTTCAGACTGAACGCGCCCAAATTCGATACCGCCGAAATTTGCCATATTGTGGTGGAAGGTGAAGAAAAAGCAAAAGAACTGATGGCATTGCTTGAAGAAGAGCCTGAAAATTTTGATGAATTTGTCAAAGAATATTCTTCGGATGATGAGACGCGATTTACCGGCGGACGTATCACAGGAATCCGTCGGGGAATTTTGCCGCCTGAGATGGATGCCAAAGTGTTTAACGGGACTCCGGGCGAAATTGCAGGACCTTTTCGGGTGAACGGCTCTGAGGTGTATGAAATTATCAGAATCACTGAGGTAAAAACCGCATCGCAGGAATCTGTCAAAGAAAAGATTTCGGAAACCATGTATGACGAATGGCTGGAAAAGCAGATGAAAGAACATACGATTCTGCTTGAAAACTGAAAAACCCCTCCCCCGCCCCCTCCCCGAAACGGAGAGGGGAGTTCTCCCCCTTCCCTGTCAGGGAAGGGGGCCGGGGGGTTAGGTAAGGAGAGATATTATGATGGAATTTCTTAAAACCGTTGAAGCGTTTTCTGTGTTTGAGCCGGGCGAATTAGAACAGTTGGCTCAGAAGGCGCAATCCAATCATTATGAGTTGGGCGCGACAATTCTGAATGCAGGCGAGATCGGAGAAGGACTGTATGTAGTCAGATCCGGCAAAGTCAGATTATTCACCTCGGATAATGGCAAAGAAAAAAGTGCGGGGATTGCAGGTATCGGAGAAACTTTCGGAGAAGATTGTGTTCTGACCCAGCCTTCGGAATATTCTGTCCGGGCTTCGGATAAAACAGAAATTCTCATGTTTCCGCGTGAGGTTTTTTCGGAAATTCTGAGCCAAAACGCATCTGCGCGTGAATTTATTGCCAGATATGTCGCATTCAGAATCAGCGGCGGATTTATCCGTCAGATGTTCAATCTCCGCGCCAAAGTTAATCGGGCTGAACTATCTGAAATTGTTCAGAGCATCGGCATCCGGCGGATAGAGTCCGGGGAGAAGATTCTGACTCAGGATTCTGCAAAAGATCGGAATCTTTACATCATCCGACACGGCGAGATTAAGCTTATCCGCGAAGAAGACGGCAATACCTATCCCTTAGCGGTTCTGGGGCGGGGAGAAATTTTCGGGGAAAAAGCCGCGCTGACATACTCAATTCAACCCGCGTCTGCAATTGCGGTTCAGGACGCTACGCTCTTGGTCGTGCCGCAGAAAACCCTGATGCTGATGTCGCAGCGCAACACGGAGCTTCGATCTGTGTTGGAAGAACGCATCCGGTTTTCGGAAAAAGAACTGATCCGACACAGAAAGCTTGCAAAAAATTCAAAAAGGCGGTTTCTGCCTGCTGTTTTTTCAAAAGCCGAAGCCGGTGAGCGGATTGTCCCCAGATTTGCTATAATTGAGCAGGCTGAAGAAAAAGATTGCGGGGCTGCCTGTCTGTCTATGATTTGCAAGCATCATGATATGTCCATAACTGTCGGCAAACTCAGGGAAATGGCAAATGTTACTGCTGAGGGCGCAACCATGGACAGCCTTGCCAATGTCGGTGAATCTTTGGGATTTTCTGCCAAAGGCGTGAAATGTACATTCAACATGTTGTCAGGATTTGAGCTTCCGTTTATTATCCATTGGAAAGGCTATCACTATGTCGTGGTCTATGGCATATCCAAAAGTCATGTATGGATAGCAGACCCGGCTATGGGTTTCAGAAAGCTGTCCATATCGGAATTTGAACAGGGCTGGACAGGATATTGCCTATTATTCACGCGGACCCGGCAGATGGTTCAGACAGAAAAAACAAATTCTCCCTGGCTTAGGTTTATTGCGTATCTTACGCCATTGAAAAAACTTCTGCTCAATCTGTTTTTTGCCGCGCTGATTATACAGGTGCTGGGACTGATTCCGCCGATTATTATCCAAAATATTCTGGATCGGGTGATTGTGCATCAGAGCCATTATCTTCTGAACATGATGATGATAGGATTGGGTATCACCATGATATTCAGCCTGCTGACCGGATTTCTAAGCTCGTATCTGATGAATTTCATCGTCCGAAAATTGGATTTTGGCATGATTTCTCATTTTTACAAGTATGTGTTTTCTCTGCCCATGTCGTTTTTTGCCACCCGCAAAGTCGGCGACATCATGGCAAGATTCCATGAAAACAATACCATCCGGCGGTTTATGACCGAAGGCAGTATCAGTACCGTGTTGAATACCCTGATGGTGTTCACATATTTTATTGTCATGTTTTGTTATAATGTCAGACTGACGCTGATGCTGATGGCATTTTTGCCGCCGATTATTCTGCTCACACTTCTGGCAACGCCCAAATACAAAGATTATGCCCGTCAGACCTTTTATGCAGGCGCAGATGCGGAATCTTTGCTGGTAGAAACACTGGGAAATTCGGAAATTGTCAAAGGAATGGGCGTTGAGCGCCCCATGCGTCTGAAATGGGAGAAAAAATACGCAAAGACACTTGATCTGCGCTATCGCTCTGAAATGTTCTGCATCATTATCAGCACATTAAGTTCCGCGCTGAGATCCGCGACATACATCACCTTGTTGTGGACAGGTTCTAAAATGGTGCTGTCTCAGGAGTTGACCATCGGGCAGTTGATGGCATTCAACAGCATGATCGGGAGCGTGATGGCGCCGGTGATGGGATTGGTCGGGGTTTGGGATAAGCTTCAGGAAACCTTGGTAGCTATGGAGCGGCTTGGGGATATTCTGGAACTTGAACCGGAGCAGAAACCCTCAGAAATTGCGGATCGTATTGTGCTGCCGGAAGTCAGCGGAGACATCCGCTTTGAAAATATGTATTTCCGATACGGCGGCAAAGAAACGCCGTATATTCTGAAAAATATCAATTTAAATATCAAAGCCGGGTCTGTGGTGGCGCTGGTGGGGTCGAGCGGCTCCGGCAAAAGCACCTTTGCCAAATTAATCGCAGGGTTTTACAAACCCGCAGAAGGCAGAATTTATGTGGATGATTATGACATCAATATGCTGGATATGGGATCTTTTCGGGAAAAAATCGGCTATGTGATGCAGACTAATACGCTGTTTTCAGGCACAGTTTCGGAAAATATCGCTTTGGGAGATACCAATCCGGATATCCGAAGAATTTCAGATGTCGCAAAGATTGCTGACGCGGAAGGATTTATCAGAAATCTGCCGCTCGGATACGGGCAGATGGTGGGTGAGCGCGGTATGGGGCTTTCAGGCGGACAGATTCAGCGGATTTGCATTGCCCGTGCGTTATACCATGATCCCCGAATCCTGATTTTTGACGAAGCCACCTCGTCTTTGGATACCGAATCTGAAACGCATGTCCATGACCATCTGAAGCAGACGCTCAATGGTAAAACCACCATTATTATTTCTCATCGGCTCAGTACGATTATGAACGCGGATCGGATATTGGTGTTGTATCAGGGAGAAATCGCCGAACAGGGTAATCATCAGGAATTGTTTGCAAAAAAAGGCATGTATTATCATCTGCTGCAAAAACAACTATCGGAATTAACCTAACCTAACCTAACCTAACCTAACCCCCCCTGCCCCCCCTTCCCTGAAAGGGAAGGGGGGGAGAAATCAGGACTCCCCTCTCCGTTTCGGGGAGGGGCTGGGGGAGGGGTTAGGGGAGGGTTAGAAGGATATGAACTATGTACTATACACCATCACTTAGCAAAACATTGGATCGCATTGAAAATATCCGGTCGGGCTTGCGCTGGACGCCTCATTTAGACAGAGACGGCATTCAGAAGGTATTCCGTCAGATGAATGATCTGCGTCAGGATATGCTGATTCTTTCTTCTTCGGAAAGATATAACCAGAAACAAAAAACATCTGCGCCTGCAATATCTGCAAAGCAGCGGATTAAAGCCTTAGCTGATCGTAATTTTGTATTCAAAGGCGTTTTCGGGGAAAATCCGAAGATTTCCGAGATTTTGGAAATTATTGAAAAAACAGCAAAAACAGATATGCCGATACTGATTCAGGGCGAGTCCGGCACCGGCAAGGAATTGCTGTCTGCCATTGTTCATGCCAACAGTCATCGCGCTGAACGCCCGTTTGTTACGGTCAACTGCGGCGCAATTGTGCCGACGCTGCTGGAATCCGAACTTTTCGGGCATGTCAGAGGCGCGTTCACCGGCGCGGTCAAAGATCGCAAAGGCAAATTTGAAACAGCGGATCAGGGGACGATTTTTTTGGATGAAATCGCCGAACTGCCGCTTGAAAGTCAGGTAAAACTTCTGCGGGTATTAGAAAGCGGCGATATTCAGCGCGTGGGATCAGATGAGATGATTCGCGTCAATACCCGGATTGTTGCGGCAACCCATCGGAATCTGCACAAAATGATGTCTGAGGGAAAATTCAGAGAAGATTTATATTATCGTTTGAGCGTGATTTCCCTGACGCTGCCGCCGTTGCGTGAACGGCGCGATGAAATCGGAGTGCTTTCGGATTATTTATGCAAAGAAGCCGCAGAAAAACTGAATCGTCCGGAGCAGATCGGATTAAGTCCGAAATTAAGAAATTTTCTGATGGATTATGCGTATCCGGGCAATATCCGGGAACTCAAAAATATCATTTACCGGATTTCCTGTCTTGCCGAAGATACGGCGGACATATCTCATTTGCCGGATATGATTCGTCCGCCTTCGGAACAAATCCCAAAAAAACCGATAGTTATGAACTGTATCAGCCTTGAACATGCCAGAAAAACAGCCAGTGAAGCAGCAGAGCGGCAATTTTTAGAAGATCAGCTTCGCAAAACCAAAGGAAATGTAACGGTATTGGCAAAACAATTGGATATGAACCGCTCTTATCTGCAAACTTTGCTCAAAAAACAGGGCGTAAAGCCTTCGGATTTTAAAAAATAAGAAATCAGGGATAGGGCTTCAATCCCGATATGCCCTTTTGGAAACTTCCCTGATTTCAGATATTTTCAATTCTTTTTTTAATGTTTCAATCGGAACGATTCTTCCTATCGTATGATACAAATGCGTTCCGCTTTTCTTATCTTTTGTCGAGGTTTTACTTTCTCTGAATCTGTTCAGATTGCCCACCAGCCATTCTTTAGCAGATTTTAACGGGATAATGTATAAAATATCAAGCTTTTCAAAATAGTAAAAGAAGTAATCCGCCTTGCTTTTTAAGAAGCAGCCTTCGGTATTTCTGACATCGTTGGAAATGGTCTCCAGCCAGAAATTTCCTGTTGTATAACTATCGGTTTTTACTTCTATCGCACATTCGCAGAGCCTCTTTTCGGCATTTTCATATTTCCAAATTAAATCAATATCTTTGTCCTGATATTCAGAGTTGCTTTCGACATTGATGATTTCTACATGAGAAGGTAAAGATTTCAAGTAACCGCAGCTTATGTCAATTCCCTTTTTTGCGGAATCTGCCTGATCCTTGAAATAATAAGCTTTTGTCATTATCCGCACACCCCGCAAAGCTTGCAGGAATCAAACGTCATGCTGCAAGGCGGGGAGCTTTTTCCTGCCTTTGCCCGTTCATATTCCCGAATCAGAAACAACTTATCTATCCCGTGATCTATAAACTCCCACGGCAGCGTATCGTCATAAGATAATTCGTTATTCGGATAAGATTTCGGGTTCAAAGGAAATTCTTTCAGGGTTTTTGCCCAGTTTCCCTGATTCCGGTGCGCTTGCAGCAGCAGATCCGCTGTATTCCGATCCCCGCGTGAAAGCAATGCCTGAATAATGGCATGTTTGGGATCATCCGCCTGAATTTTAAGATTTGCAACGCCTTTCAGCCCGCTTCTGATCATGTTGATTTTCTTTTTCAACATAGCTACGTCATCCATAGCTGCCCATTGAAACGGCGTAAACGGCTTAGGTACAAATGAATTGATGCTGACCGTGATTTCTCCTATATGTCCTTTAACCCGGCTTGCAGCTAAGAAATGCGCTTTGATTTTTTTGCATAACTCCACGATTGCAAGAATATCCTCGTCTGTTTCGGTGGGAAGTCCGATCATAAAATAAAGCTTTAAATTCGGAATATTGCCGGATACCAAAACTTCGGTTCCGCTCAGGATATGCGCTTCGGTGATTCCTTTGTTAATAACCTTTCGCATTCGCTCTGATCCGGTTTCCGGCGCGATGGTGGCGGTTTTAACCCGGCTGGAATTTAAAACGCCGATCAGCTCCGGCAAAAGCGCGTCTGCCCTGAGCGAACTGAATGAGAGCCGAATATTTTTTTCTGTGGCATAATCGCAGAGCATTCCGATATTCGGCAAATCCGACACCGCCGCGCCGACAAGCCCGATCCGATCTGTTACAGAATCGCCGATGTCCATGCTTTCGATGATATGCGCCGCAGTTCTGAAACGCGGGGGGCGGTAAATATAGCCCGCGCTGCAAAATCGGCATCCGTGCGGGCATCCCCGGCTGACTTCGATCAGAAATGAGTTGTCAAACGCCGTGTTTTTGCTTAACACCACCGTGCTGGTGGAATATTGTGAAATATCTTTGAGATATGCGCGGCGGACATGGTACGGCGCAAACGCCGGAACATACACGCTTGAAATTTCCTGCGCCATCATCTCAAGACATTTTCCGCGATCTTCCTGATATTGTGCAAATAAATCAAAGAAATAGGGAAGCGGCATGGCTTCGGCTTCCCCGATCAGAATGCAGTCTGTGAACGCGGAAATCGGCTCAGGATTTGAAAAGCAGGCAACGCCGCCCGCAATAATCAACGGATGAGATTCATCTCTTTCGCAAGAGCGCAGGGGAATTTTTGCCTTTTCCAAGATGCTGAGAATATTCAGATAATCCTGCTCAAACGATACTGAAAAGGCAATCATATCAAAGCCTGAGAGCCTGCTTTTGGTTTCTATGGTTCTGATCTCATCCGTGTCATTTTCCGGCAGAAAGGCGCGTTCACAAATCACCGCGTCAATGTCATTCATCAAGGCATAAACTGTCTGAAAGCCGAGATTGGACATTCCTACAGCGTAGCGGTTCGGATAAACCAGCGCGACCCGAATCCGCCCGCGCCAATCTTTTCGGATAACGCCGATTTCCTGCACTGCGGTTTTTTTCAAGCGGCAATCCTTTCGCTCTCTTCAAACATGTCCACATAAGCAAAAAGCGAATCCGCAAAATCAGGATTTTCAAGATGACATGACACCGGCTTAGGAATCGGAATTTTTTTTCCTATTTCCTGATAAGTATCCAAATTCGCTTGTATTGCTTCTGAAGCTGCGAGTTTTGCTTCGGCAATATTTTTGCCCCATGTTACGATAGCCAGATCAGGAACCTGCACTGAAAAGCCTCTCTCTGTCTGCTCCAAAGCAATCAGAAAACGCATCATTTTGATGGTGTGATCCTCTCCAGCCCGCCCATATACGGACGCAAGGCAGTCGGAATAATGACCGAGCCGTCAGCCTGCTGATAATTTTCCAAAATTGCCAGAAACGTCCTGCCCACTGCAAGCCCTGAGCCGTTTAACGTATGCACAAATTCCGTGCCTTTTTTGCCTTTGCGCTTAAAGCGGATATTTGCCCGGCGAGCCTGAAAATCTTCGCAATTGCTGCAAGATGATATTTCCCGATAAGTGTTTTGCGCCGGTATCCAGACTTCAATATCATACGTTTTGGCTGCTGAAAATCCCATATCGCCCGTACACAGCGTAATCACCCGATACGGCAATTCGAGCCGATCCAGAATGCCGGTGGCGTTTTCCACCATTTTTTCAAGCTCATCATAAGAGGTTTCCGGCGCAGTCAGTTTGACCATCTCAACTTTGTTGAACTGATGCTGACGAATCAGCCCGCGCGTATCTTTTCCATAAGACCCTGCTTCTGAACGAAAACACGGCGTGTATGCCGTAAAATAAAGCGGCAGCTTTTCCTCTTCCAGAATTTCGCCTTTATGAATATTGGTCAGCGGCACTTCTGCGGTCGGCACCAGATAATAATCCCATTTTTCCAGCTTGAACAGGTCTTCTTCAAATTTGGGCAATTGTCCTGTGCCGGTCATGGTATCGCGGTTGACAATAAACGGCGGCAGAATTTCTTTGTAACCGTTTTCTCCGGTATGGGTATCCAGCATAAAATTGATTATCGCCCGCTCCAATCTTGCGCCCAAGCCCAGATACAACGGAAACCGGGCGCCGGTAATTTTGGTTGCGCGTTCAAGATCAAGAATGCCCAACGCCTCGCCGATGTCCCAGTGCGCTTTGATGTCAAAATCGAATTTACGCGGCTCACCCGATCTTTTAACCTCCGGATTGTCCTTTTCGTCTTTTCCGACAGGCACAGAGGCGTGTGGGATATTGGGAATCACCATTAAAATCTCATTGGCTTTTGCCTCAATTTCAGACAATTCTTTGTCCATTTCTTTGATTTTTGAAGATACTTCCCGCATTTCCAAAACCAGATTTTCAGCGTTTTGCCCTTGTTTTTTCAATGCGGCAATTTCTTCAGAGACCACGTTTCGGCGGTGTTTGAGGTTTTCTGCCTCAATGAGAATTGTCCGGCGGCGGTTATCCCATTCAATAAAGGTTTCCAACTGGGCAGCATTGCTACGCGTTCCGAGCGCCTTCTGCACCTGTTCCAAATTCTGTCTTACAAATTTGATGTCCAGCATAATCATTCCTATCATAATGACGTGATTCAAAATTCTAACTCATAGATAATTTTCATAAATCCGTATCACGGCAAACAGATTTAGTCAATGATAAGTTGACTTTAATTGAAAATTCGATATAATCAGAATATTAATCATTAACATCATCTGCCCGGGAGAACGGATATGGATGAAAATCAGGAGAAAAAACGTGAAATCCGCAGTATGGTGGCAAAAAAAATCAGCGCATTTTCCCAAGAAGAACTATTTCAAAGAATTAAAAAAATCGAAGATCGGCTCTTCGGGTTTGCCAATTTTGTGGAAGCCAAAATTCCTCTGCTCTATATGAACTGCGGCAGCGAAGTTCCCAGCCGGGGGATTATCGAAACCTGTTTCAAACAGCATAAAATTGTTGTTTTTCCGGTGTTTGAAAAAGAAAAGCGCAATGTCGCCTTGTTTAAGACAGATCAACTCAATAAAGATTTGAGAGCCGGACACAGAGGCGTACTTGAACCGGACCCTGAAAAATGTAAAAAAGTACCGATTAAACAACTGGATATCGCACTGATTCCGGGAGTTGCATTTGATGAAAAAGGCGGCAGAATAGGAACGGGGCAGGGGTATTATGATCGCTTTATCCCTAAACTTTCTTCGACCACCCGAAAAGTTGCGCTTGCCTTTAACTGTCAGATATTTCCGCAAATTCCTATGGAATCCCATGACAAGTATGTGGATATTATCATCACCGAAGATCGGATTATTTATAAGATATAGGATTCAATACTTTTTCCAACTTCTGAAGATTCTCTTCATCGCCTACGGCAATCACCGTGTCTCCGGCATCAATGGTGGTTTCAAAAGAAGGATTGAATAACATGCTGCCATCCGGCTTTTTGATGGCAATGATGATCAGATTGTAATTTTGCCGGATGCCGGAGTCTTTCAGCATCACATTGACCAGATCAGATGATGCGCTGACCAGAACTTCTTCCATCTGAATCTGCTTATGCCGATACGCCAGAGCTAAATCTAAAAAGCTTGTAACCGTAGGACGCAGGATTCGGTGCGCCATACTTGCCGCGCCCATTTCATACGGAGATTCAACACTGTTTGCGCCTGCTGCAAGCAGTTTTTTGCTGGATTCCCGCGTGCTGGTACGGGCTATGATGTTCAACTGAGAATTAAGCTGCCTTGCGGTCAGAACCAGAAACACATTGTCCGTGTCTGTGGCAAGAACCGCCACCAGCCCCACAGCGCGTTTGATTCCGGCTTTAAGCAGCACAGTTTCCTGTCCCGCGTCTCCCTGCACATAGAGCATGTTGTCTTTTTCAATAACAGGAATCAGAGAAACGTCATTTTCAATCACCACCACGTCAAGTTTTCTTCTGATGCGTTTGCACAGCACCCGTCCGATGCGCCCATATCCGCAGATAATATAGTGATTTTTCAAGCGGTTGATTTTTCTATCCAATCGTTTTCTCCCCAAAATGGTTCTGATCTGCCCTTCAATCATAAACTGCACCACAGTGCCAGCCACATATACAAAAATTCCGAACCCCATCAGAATCAGGACAATCGTATAGATTTTTCCAAAAGTGTTGAGCGGATGCACTTCGGAAAAGCCGACCGTAGCGACCGTGATGATGGTCATGTAGAGCGAATCAATGAAATTCCACCTCATCAGAATCATGTATCCGGCAGTGCCGAATATCACAATCAGAAATGATAACAATAAGGCTATCCGCAAATGTCTTGTATTATCGTCCATGTTCTGATAATTTTATCCGATTATGAACGGATTCACAATAGAATTGTTGAAATAGGGAATTTGCGGCTATACATCATGTCTGAACTATCAGAATTTCTCAATCGCCCGCTGAATATCGGAAACCGGCAGATCAGCACAAGGCTGGTATTAGCGCCCATGTCCAAAATCGGGCATCCGCCGTTTCGGCAGATGGTATCCGAGTTCGGCGGCTGCGGACTTATGTTTTCCGAAATGTGCAGTGCAAATGCAATTGCCAACAACAGCTCCCATAAATTATCCGGCTTTATCTGGCAAACAGAAGAACTGCCCCAACTGGTCTGCCAATTATACGGAAGCGATCCGATGCAGATGGCAAAAGCCGCAGAAATGGTTGAATCAAAAGGCTTTTTCGGCGTTGATCTGAATTTCGGCTGCTCCGTGTCTGCATTATGCCGGAAAAATTGCGGGGCTGCCATTTTGAAAAATCCGGCGTTGGCAACTCAGATCATTTCTGCCATTCGCCGCGCGGTTTCAATTCCGATCTTTGTCAAATTCAGAACCGGCTGGGAAGATAATCCGAAAATCCCTGTTGAACTTGCCAAACGATTTGAAGACGCCGGAGCGGACGCGCTGTCATTTCATCCCAGAGTCGCGCCGGACAAGCGCACCCGTCCGCCGAAATGGGAATATATCGGCATGGTGAAGCAGGCGGTTTCAATTCCGGTATTCGGAAACGGCAATGTGTTTGATATTGAAGATTGTGCAAAAATGATTCATACTACGCGCTGTGACGGCGTGATGCTCGGACGCATTGCCATTGCAAAGCCCTGGAGTTTTGCTCAGTGGTCAACGGGTTTTGAGCCGAAAGCAGAAATTTATCGTGATTGTGCGGTGAAACTGCTTGAGTTGCTGATAAGCTATTTTGAAGAACAGACCGCGTTGCGCCGATTTCACAAATTTGCCGCATATTATTCAGGCAGCTTCTGTTTCGGGCATCGGTTTTTTGCAGATGTGTGCAAAGCCAAAGACATTGCGGCGTTGAAAGATACGCTGAATCATTTTTTTGAACATCAGTCTGAAATTAATCCTAAAATCATAAACAGATTTTCTTAGAGCGAAGAGATGCTTCAGGAACTTTCCATTAAAAATTTTGCGATTATTGACGATCTGCATATCCGGTTTTCAGAAGGACTGACCATTTTAACCGGCGAGACCGGCGCAGGCAAATCCATTATTATCAACGCGGTCAATCTGCTGCTGGGCAGCCGCGCCAATTCGGGCTTTATCCGTACCGGCGCAGACGCCGCAGAGCTTGAAGCCCTGTTTGAAATCATGCCCGGCAGCCGGGTGGCGCAGATCATGGAAGAGCAGGGCTATAATCGCTCAGAAGGCTTGTTGATCCGAAGAATTGTCGCCCGGAATGAAAAGCACCGGATTTATATCAACGGCTCCATGGCAAGCATGAAAACCCTGAATCTGCTCACTGAAAATCTTGCCAGCATTTCAGGGCAGCACGCGCATCAAGGCTTGTTGAACGAGGATCAGCATCTGCTGATTCTGGATCAGTTCGGCGGACTGATGCTAATTCGGGAAAACGTTAAAGCCGCACATCAGGAGATTCTTCCCCTGCTTCAGCGCCTTGATGAGTTGAATGAATCCAAGCAACGCCAGATCGAGCGCATGGAAATACTGCTGTATCAGAAGCAGGAAATCGAAGATGCACAAATCCGGGTCGGGGAAGATACGGAAATTGAGCGGGAACTGCTGCTGCTGAAAAATTCCGAAACCCTGTATCAAGCCGTGTATAGCGGGATTGAAGAGCTTTACAGCGCGCAGAATGCGATTGTGGAACGCCTTGTCGAAGTTAAAAAACGCCTTGAAAAAGCCTGTCAGATAGACCCGGAACTATGTTCCAAAGCGGAAAGCATTGCAGATACCAAATTTCAGATTGAAGATATTGTGGATGGGCTGAGAACGTATCTGGACAATATCCGAATTGACGCCAAACGCCTTGAACATATTGATGACCGGCTGGATTTACTGAAAAAACTCAGGCGCAAATACGGCGGTTCGCTGGAATCCGTGTTGGCGCATTTGGAAAGCGTCAACAAAGATTTATCCGGCATTGAAAATCTGTCTGATGCGATTGCCGAAACCGAAAACACGCTGAAACAAAAGCACACGGAATTGCTTAAATCGGCTCTGGACTTATCTGAAAAACGGAAAAAGACCGCAGAGATTCTGGGGCATAAGGTGGAAACAGAACTTGAATCTTTAAGAATGGGAAAAGCCAGTTTTCGGATTTTACTGGATAAAACTCCGGTCAGAGAGGGTTCATCGCCGTATCTCAGCTTTAAGGGCGTCAGCATCAATGATACGGGCATTGACCGGGCAACCTTTCTGATTTCAACCAACGTGGGCGAAGAGGTCAAGCCTTTGGCAAATATCGCATCCGGCGGAGAATTGTCGCGGGTGGTGTTGGCTCTGCGCGCTATTTTGGTCAAAACCGAATCTGTTGAAACGGTGGTGTTTGATGAGGTGGATTCAGGCATCGGCGGAAGTGTTGCCGAAGTGGTGGGGCAGAAACTTCTTGGGCTGTCTAAATATCATCAGGTGATTTGCATCACGCATCTGGCGCAGATTGCCAAATTCGGGGATCATCATTACAGGATTTCCAAAAATGTCTGTGATGGCAGAACCCGCACCAACATTGAGCCGCTGAATCAGACCGAGCGCGTGAACGAAATTGCCCGAATGCTGGGCGGCATCACCATGACGCAGACCACGCTGGATCACGCGCTTGAGATGTTGAAAAGATGAGCTATGCCGTCTGTAAAATTCGGTAGTGGTTCAAATTGTAGGGGTAAGCCCCTGTGCTTACCCT
>DYRC01000194.1 GCA_020718925.1 Desulfonema limicola | reverse complement strand
AATTTTTTCTGTTATATTCTGTTAATTTCTATCAGATCAGTAAAAGAAAATAATACTTGCTGTTCCCATCGGCATTGCAGGCGGTATTTATCTGGCAGAATATGCCAAAAGAATATCCCTGAAGCTTTTCGGTCTGTTTTTGGATATTCTGGCGGGAATCCCTTCGATTGTAATCGGATTATTCGGATTTTCAATAACTGTTTTCCTGAATAAATACTGGTCGGCGCGTATTTACCCCTGCCTTTTCATTTCAAGTATCTGTCTGGCATTGCTGGTATTGCCGTATATTATCCGAACCACTCAGGCGGCTTTGGAAAGTCTTCCCGATAATATCCGATTGACAGCGGCTGCATTAGGCGCGACAAAACTCCAGAATATCCGGTATGTGCTGATTCCGAAATCTTTGCCCGGAATTTTCAGCGGCATCATTCTGGCTGTGGGAAGATGCGCCGAAGACACGGCAGTTATTATGCTGACCGGCGTTGTTGCGTCTGCCGGTGTTCCGAAATCGCTGTTTTCTCATTATGAGGCATTGCCTTTTTACATTTATTACATCTCATCGCAATACACAACGCCGTCTGAAATGCTGAGAGGCTATGGCGCATCGGTGATTCTGCTCATGATCTGCATTTTCTTTTTTATGCTTTCTTTTGCAATTCAAAGAGGTTTGACCTACCGGTCATTATATCGGGCATGACGGATCATCAGACAAAAATCAGAATTGAAGGATTATCTTTTTCATATCAGGGGCATTCTGTCTTGAATAACGCAGATGCCATGTTTTCGGAAAACGCGATCAGCACGATTATCGGTCCTTCGGGCGCAGGCAAATCCACATTTCTGATGATACTCAATCGCTTGTGGGAAAGCATTGCGGATGCAGAAATGAGCGGCAGCGTTCAGATCAGATTGAACGGCAGGTTTTGCGATATTTATGATTCTGCGTATTCTCCTGAGCAGTTACGGCACTCGGTGGGCATGGTGTTTCAGATGCCCAATCCCCTGCCCATGAGCATCTATCGCAATATTGCGTTTCCTCTGAAACTTGCCGGATTCAAAGATAAAAAAATCATTTCGGAAAAAGCAGAGCAGGCATTGAAACAGGCGTATCTCTGGAACGAAGTCAAAGATCGTCTTGAACAGGATGCGCGGAAATTATCCGGCGGACAGCAGCAGCGATTATGTATTGCCCGCGCCCTGATTCTTCAACCCGAAGTCCTGCTGCTGGATGAACCCGCGTCATCTTTGGATGCCAAATCATCGGCGGTTATCGAAGCACTCTTAATCAATTTAAAGAAATCCTGCACCCTTATCGTGGTTTCTCATTATATGGATCAGGTAGCCCGAATTGCCGATACGGTATATGAATTATCGGACGGCAAGCTGAAGATACGTCTGTAAAACCCGAATTTATTCCCGATCTGCGCCTAAAATTCAACACATACCCGCCGGATTCCCATATTCCGCAAGCCTTTAAAAATTTTCATAACAACACTTGACAAAATCTTGATTTAACTGTATTTTTAAAAATACAAAAGAAGCTAACCTGATGATAAGCTATGAAAGGAAAACCTAATGACGCTTACAAAAGCCAGAATAATGGATGAAATTCAGACCAAGCTGAATTTTCCCAGAAAAAAAAGTGTGGATGTGGTTGAAACGCTTTTGGAAATTATGAAGCGGAACATGGAAAACGGAGATGATGTTCTGATCAGCGGATTCGGAAAGTTCTGCGTAAAACAGAAAAAAGAAAGAAAAGGCAGAAATCCGGCTACCGGCGAAAACCTGATGCTGTCTCCCAGACGGGTGGTAACGTTCAAATGTTCGGGAAAGCTGCGCGACAAGGTAAATTCTGAAAAAAAGAAGTAACACGATGTAGCTGCCCGGCAGCGATGTTGAGTTGCCGGGCATATTCATCATGAAAACCGATTTACACGACTGTTTGCTCGAAATGAAAAAATCTCATTTTTCATCTCCCAAAAATCTCATAAAAATCTTCCACAATTGTTTTTGCCGCATCAGGCTTGCCCATGTCCTTTGCGTTGGCTGCCATTCTTCCTGAAATCTCCCAATGATCCGCATAATACTCAATTTTTTGAACAAGCAATTGGGCGTTTAAATCATTTTCAAGAATCATCTCAGCCGCACCCTTATCCGCCAACATTTTTGCATTCAGAACCTGATGATTATCTGCTGCAAACGGATACGGAATCAGAATTGCCAATTTTCCGATTGCCGTGATTTCCGCAACCGTAGTCGCTCCGGCGCGGCAGATAATCATGTCTGCTTCGTGATACTGTTTGCCCATATCCTCGAAAAAAGCGTTCACCATGCAGTTCACACCATGTTGAGCATAAGCGTCTTTGACCATCGCTTCATCCGGCGCGCCGGTCTGATGAATAAAGAAAAATTTCTCTTTTTCCCGGATATGCCCGATAGCTTTTATCACCGCCAGATTGATGGCATGAGCGCCCTGACTCCCGCCCAGAATCAGCAAGGTGAAAGCGTCCGTTTTGCACTTTGCACTTTGCACTTTGCACTTTTTAAGAACTTCTTCCCGAACCGGATTTCCCATGTCCTGCAATTTTCTTTGAAAAAATCCGTTAAAACAGCATTTTGAATGTTCATAAGAAAGATATATCCGCTGAGAAAAAAAAGCTAAAATGCGATTCGTGATTCCGGGCAGAATATTCTGCTCCTGAAGAACTATCGGTACATTCATCAGCCATGCGGCCACCAGCACGGGACCTGAAGAATATCCGCCCACGCCGAGCGCAATATCCGGTTTGAATTTATGAACAATTGCAAGTGATTGGGCTATTCCTGTCGGAATTTTCCGCAGGGCGGTTATTTTCTGCCAGAATCCCCGCCCTTTGACGCCTTCGGCGGTAATTGCTTCATGGTCAAAACCGGCGTTTGAAAGAGCGTTTTTTTCAAAAGGCTTGTCTGTACCGACAAACAAGACCTTATTTTTCGGATTTTTTGCCATAAATGCTTTGGCAATGGCAATTCCCGGAAACAGATGCCCTCCGGTTCCTCCGCCTGCAATGAGCAGATTAAGCCCGCGTAACATGATTGACCTTTTCCGAAGCTGCGATATTCATTAAAATCCCCATTGACGCCATATTCATCAGCAATGACGTGCCGCCGTAGCTTAAAAACGGCAATGTCAGCCCTTTGGTCGGCAGCAGCGACAGCGTAACGCCCATGTTGATGCAGACCTGAAGCCCGAAAGCCGAAATCAATCCGAACGCCAGCAACGATGCAAACGGGTCCTGCGCCTTTTTTGCAATGTCAAAGCCCCGCCAGACAATGATTGCATACAGCGTTAAAATCAGAATCACGCCGAGCAGCCCCAGTTCTTCGCCGATAACTGAAAAAATAAAATCCGTGTGCGGCTCAGGCAGATAAAACAATTTCTGATAGCCCTTTCCGATGCCCACGCCCCAAAACCCGCCGGTTCCGAATGCCATGAGCGAATGCACAATCTGATAACCTTCGCCGGAAGCATATTGCCAAGGATTTAAAAAGCTTGTCAGACGTTTGATCCGATAGCTTGCACTGAATAAAAAAATACAGGCGAGCGGCAGAAAAATCAGCAGTGATGTTGCCAGATGCTTGAACGGCACACCGCCGACAAACATCATCATCCAGCCGATAGCCACCAGAATCATTGCAGAACCGAAATCCGGCTGAAGTAAAATCAGCATCGTAAATACGCCCAACAGCATGACATGCGGCATGAATCCGATAGAAAATTCTCTCAGCTTGTCCTGCTTTTTGTTCATGGAATACGCCATGTAAAGCACCATGACAAAACGGGCAAATTCAGAAGGTTGAAACGTAAAACTCCCTATCCGCATCCACCGCATTGCACCACCTGCGGAAAATCCCAGCCCGGAAACCTGTATGGCAATCAGAAAAAACAATGCACATCCGATCAGCGGATAGGTCATAAGATATAGGATTCTTAATGAAATATATCTGAATACGCCCATCACCAGAAGCCCTATCAGGGCAAATACCGCCTGCTTTTTCAAAAAATAATAGCCTGTGCCGAATTTTTTCAAGGCAAGCGCGGAACTTGCACTATATACCATAACAATCCCGATTCCTGTCAGAAAAAGCACAGAAAATAAAATTCTGACATCATACCCCAGAGTCAGATCTTTTTCGGGCAGTTTGAATTTTCTCATATTCTTGCTTTCTCACATAAAAATTCCGGCAAATATTACTCTGAATAAGCATTCATCCTATACCTAAGCAGATAAAAATGCAAGGAGTTCTCTGAATTTGTGTCAACTGAATCAAAGATACACAGACGCCGGATCAACACCTTTGCAACATAGCAGTTTCGGAATATCCTGCTGATTGAGATTTGCCAGATCAATCTGCACACAGCCCAGATCAAACGCTTCTTTCATGCTCCTGCCGAATCCCAACGCCTGATAAAATGCCGCAGCAAAACCGATGGCAGACGCATCTGCAATTTTATCCGACATGCCGATCACGCAGTCAATATGCGCGGCAATTCCCTGAGCCTGCTTTTCAGAATAACAGGCGTTGAGCAGAACGCAGCGGATATTGTCTTTAAGAATTGAAAATAACTGACTTAACGCGCGGCTTGATACCGGATGCTTTTTACCTGAAGCATCTTCAAAAAAAAGCTCGCCGGATGATTCTCCGTGTCCGCTGAAATGCACAATATCCGGCTTGTGCCGTAACAGGCAGGTCTGTAAATCGCTAATCCGAGTCGCCCAGTGCTGCTCTATCTCAAATCTGTCCCGAAATTCGGATTGGCGCAGGGTGTATTCTATTTCCCGCATTTCCGTATCAAGCCGCAGCCGCGCGGTATCTGAAGGATTTGCTGCTAAAAACAGAATTTTGATAATTTTTGCCTGATCCGGCATTTTTTTCTCTTTCTTATCATCAGGCTGAATGAAAATATCTTCTATCAGAGTGCAGACATCCGTCATCTGATAGCTTTTTTGGCATTGAATCAAGGGCTGGGCGTCATTTTTGAATTTTCTTAAAATCCGATACGAGTAAAAATGAGGTTTGGGATTGTTTTTACATGCCGCGCAGTTGCACGGAATCCATTTGCCGCTGACAATCCGATGAAAAGAATTACAGATTTTATCAAGTTCATAAACAATAATTGTCATCAGGTCTTTTTTATGTCTGCCTGCCACGCGGATTCTGATTTCGCGCTGATGGTAATGCCCGATCACTTCGGCTTTGGCAGAGTTTTTTTCCAAAATCACGCCGCTTTTCCAAACAAATTTTTGCTTAACAATCAGCCGGTGCATGGCTGCAATAAAGCGGCTCATAATTCCTTTTGGCATAAATTCAAACGTATAGCGCAGCATGAGATTGTTTTTTTCGGGCCACTTATACGCAGGCTGATTTTCGCTCAACAATTGCGGGGCAATATACACATTTTTGCTGTCCGGGATTTCATAGCACAGCCTGAAATTGATCATCAGTTGCAGAAGTTCGTCAATCATGTCCGAATATCGGTCTTCATGCCAGATTTTTGCCAAATCCTGCCGGTCAAATTTTCCGAGATTGCGGATAACTGCCGGATTGTCAAGCACTTTATACACTGCATCCGTTCCCCATTTCGGTTTTAAAATCACGGTTTTTTTAAGCAGCGGATCCGCTTGAAAATGCAGGCATACGCCCAGATCGTGAAGATAGCCGCTGAGTTGCAGCTTATCTTTGCGCTGCTCAAAACCGTGTCTGGCGCATAAATTCAGATATTGCTCAAGGCTGATATGATTTCGGGGATCGCTTTCAAGTGCTTCTCTGACATTGACCCATGTTTTGGGCAGAGCCGCGCCGACATGCGGCAATGCGCTGATATAGCGTTTTATGGTTTTGAGGATTTCCGGCATTCCCCGATTATCAGCAAAATTAGCTGCAAGCGTTTCTTTGAAATTTGCAAACCGCGCCCGCAACTGACGCTCGTTAATGTCTCGGTGCCGATTCTGTTTTTCATTTTTGATAATCAGCAACGGGCTGTTATCGCTTAATAATTCCACAATATTGAGCCAATAATAAAAATCCGTATCATCTTTGCGGGTATCTGCCACCAGCGCGTACAGCGAGCGTTTGGTCAGAAAAAACTGGTGCGTGGCATGATAAATCTCCTGCCCGCCGAAATCCCAGATATTGACCCGAAAGGTGCGCCCGTCAATATCCGTCTGCCAGCGAATCACGTCAATTCCATGCGTAGATGGCTCATCGCTTCTGAGTTCATACCTCGGATATTCAATCTTTTTGGCAAGCGTGGTTTTGCCTGCCCCGGCTTCGCCCACAATCAGAAATTTTGCCTCATGCAGATAATCTGTCCCTTGAGCTTCCAACTGCCTGAAATAATCCCGGACTGCCTTGACCCCTTTTGACCAGATTTCTATGGGCGGATTTTCAATCGGATTGTAATTGAGATCAAGCTTTTCAAGACGCTTCAGACGGGCAATGGATGGGGGAATCCGGGTAATTTTATTGCAACTGATATATAATTCCGTCAGATTTTCAAGATTTCCGATAGAATCAGGAATTTCAGTAAGCGCGTTATAGCTCAGATACAGCCGGGTCAGGCTTTGCAGACGCGAAATCGAATCAGGAATCTGAGACAACTGATTGCGGCTTAACACCAGCGTTTTCAAATTCTTCAGGGAAAGCAACGCTTCGGGAAAGGTCTTAAAGCGATTGCCGCTTAAATTAAGTCCCGCCAGTTCTTGCAGCCGGGAAATCTCATCCGGCAGATCAATTAATACATTCCATTTCAAATCCAGATACTTCAATTGCTCTGACTCAAAAAGTTCAGACGGAATCTGAGTTAATTTTTTGGCAGACGGAGAAACCGCCCAATCCCCGCTCAAATCCAGCTTTTTCAGCCCTTTCTTTTTGGCTTGCCGAATTTTTTCAAGTATGTGTTCCATCTGCAATTCCGCTTTCTGCGTCATGCCGCATCGAGTCAATCCGCATGTCTTTTTCTTCCCACAAGGCGTTGAGCCAGTTCTGAAATCGTTTTCTGAATTCAATATCTTCATAATTGCCTGAAAGTTTTTTTGAAACCGGTATGTCTTCCACATGAACCCGGATTTCGCCGACCTTGCCGCAGAGAAACTCCCAAAAGGTTTTAATTCCTTGGGGATAGACAATTGTAACATTCAAAATCCGATGAAACTGATCGCCCATTGCAGACAGCGCAAAAGAAATGCCTCCGGCTCTGGGTTTTAAGAGATTTTTATACGGAGAATTTTGTTTGAGATGCTTTTTAATCGTAAATCGCGTACCCTCCACAAAATTTGCAATCGAAACCGGTATAAATCTGTATTTTTCACAGGCTTTCCGAGTAGTTTCAATATCTTTGCCCTTTAAATGCGGATTTTTTTCAAGAAATTCTCTGGAATAGCGTTTTACAAACGGATAATCCATTGCCCACCATACCTGCCCCAGAACCGGCATCCAGATAAGTTCCTGTTTTACAAAGAACATCAGAAACGGAATCTTGTAATTGAACGCCCGTTGCAAGACCAGCACATCCACCCATGCCTGATGATTGGAAAGCACCAGATATTTTTCTTTAAGGCTGAGTCCTTCAACGCCCTGAATATTCCATCGGGTTTTGCTGGTCAGGCGTTGATTGAAGCCGTTGCAGGTTATCCAGTTGGTGGCAAAAAAATTCATGCTCCGATTACACAATACGCCCCATGATTTGATCGGAATCAGCAATTTCAGCAATGCCATTGTAAAAATCGGCGTAGTCCAAAACAAGGTATTGACAACATACATTAAAAATGAAAGGCATCCTACTACGGGACCCGGCAGAAAACTCAGCATGGTTTTTCTCCTTTATCTTAAAAAAA
>DYRC01000193.1 GCA_020718925.1 Desulfonema limicola | reverse complement strand
GTATGAACTTCTCCGACCTAAGCCGCCACACTCCCCTCTCCGTTTCGGGGAGGGGCAGGGGGAGGGGTTGAAAATAAAGTTTCCAAATAGAACCGGCTGATGGCATCAGTCTTATCAAACAGATAATCCGATTCTTTATTTTTAGCCGCTATCTCTTTTCTCACTTTGTCTGCAAGGACTTTGCCTAATTCCACGCCGAACTGATCAAAAGGATTAATGCCCCAGATAAATGCCTCAAACACGGTTCTGTGTTCATAAAACGCAAGCAGCCGCCCCACATTTTCCGGTGATAAATCTTCCAAAATAATGGTGGAGGACGGTCTGTTGCCCCCAAAAGCTTTTGCAGGATTCGGATCGTCTTTTCCGATTGCCAGAGCCATAGGCTGAGAGAGCAGATTCGCCCACAATTCCTGATGATTGCTGACACTATCAGATTTGTTTTGCGAATATTGGGGATGAATCACGCCGATAAAATCTATCGGAAACACACGCCCCTGATGCGCCAATTGAAAAAAAGAATGCTGGGCATTGGTTCCCGGCTCTCCGAAAATGATCACGCCGGTCTGCACATCAAGCGGCTCCCCGTCTTTGCTAACAGATTTGCCGTTGCTTTCCATATACAACTGCTGAACATGCGGGGCAAGCTTGCACAGGGGATCAGCATACGGAATAATCGCCTGAGCCGGATAGCCCAGAAAATTGTTATTCCACACGCTGATCAATGCGGCAATCATGGGGAGATTTTTATCCGGCAGCGCAGTAAGCGCATGATTGTCCATTTCCTCCGCACCTTTTAAAAACTTTTCAAAACGATCATAGCCCAAAAGCAGACTCAACGGCACACCGCCCACCGCAGAGCTTACGCTGTATCTGCCGCCGATATAATCAAACATATAGAAACAGGCTAAGACCGGATTTGCCGGATTATCGCCGGGGCTGCCTTTGCTCGTAACCGTTACCACATGCTTTGCCGGATCAAGCCCCTTCTGCTTCATAAATTCATAAGCCAGATTCGTGTTTGCCGAAGTTTCTGCGGTGGTATAGCTTTTTGAAACCACGATCCAAATCGTCTGCTCCGGGTCAATCTGAGAAGCAATCTTGCCGAAATTATGAATATCCACATTAGCAAGATAGCGGATATCCATGCCTTTGTCCGAGTATGCGTACAGTGCTTCGGAGACAAATTCCGTGCCGAGATACGAGCCGCCGATGCCGATGACCACAATATGTTTGAACCGCTTTCCGGTCGAGCCTTTGATTTCTCCCGAATGAACTTTTTGCGAGAAATCCCTGATCTGATCTCTGACATTTTTAATCTCAGGCATGGCGTTTGAAAAATCCCGGCACGCGGTATGAAGCGCAGCCCGTTTTTCAGTGGTGTTCACGATTTCGCCTTTGACCATGAGCCTGAACTGCTCTTTCAACTGACGTGCTTCGGCAAGCTCAAATAACAGTTTCATGGTTTGTGAATCAACTCGCTGGCGGGAAAAATCAAAAAACATGCCGCCGCCGTTGAGAGAAAATTTTTCGATTCTGCGGTCATCTTGAAGCAGATATTTCAGATGCTTTTCAGACAAAGACATGACCTCTGCCTGCTGTATGAGTTTTTTCCGGTTTGCTTGACAGGACATATTTTTTCCTTTAAGAATATGATAGTTTTTTCAAGGTTTAATAGTTGACAACACCTGAACTTGTCAAGGATAATTCATCAGGAGGCTTCAATGAAACTTTTTATTTATCCGATCTTGCTGTTTTTTCTCTGTCTGACGCCGATAATCAGCGCGGCAGACGAACTGCTTACCTCTTCCGATCTGCCGATAGTGGTGATTAATACCAACGGGCAGACTATCGCGGATGAACCCAAAATTGAGGCGCAGATGGGCATTATTTATAATGGTCAGGGCGTCAGAAATTATCTTACGGATCCGTTTAATGGCTACAACGGCAAAATCGGCATTGAAGTCAGAGGCGGCAGCTCTCAGAATTTTCCTAAAAAACAATATGCGGTTGAAACACGCGATGATGCCGGAAACGACATTGATGTATCGCTGTTGGACATGCCTGCGGAAAGCGATTGGATATTGTCCGCGCCGTATACGGATAAAACCCTGATCCGCAACATCTTAGTTTACAAACTATCCAATGATATGGGACATTACGCCAGCAGAACCCGATTCTGCGAAGTGGTGCTTAACGGCGATTACCAAGGCGTTTATGTGCTGATGGAAAAAATCAAACGCGGCAAAAACCGTGTCAGTATTTCTTCTATAAAAACAGATGCGATCAGCGGTGATAACCTGACCGGCGGTTATATCATCAAAATTGACAAACTGAAAGGTCAGGATACATTGGGCTGGTATTCTGCGTATTCAAATTACGGGAAAAAAATTTACTACCAATATCATTATCCGAAACAGGAAGATATTGTGGCAGAGCAGAAAGCCTATATTCAGGATTATATTAACCGCTTTGAAACGCTGATGAAAGGCGATGCTTACAAAGATGGCTATCCTGCGATGCTCAATACCGAGTCTTTTGCGGATTTTCTGATCATAAATGAGCTTTCAAGAAATGTGGACGGGTACCGTTTAAGCACGTTCATGTTCAAAGACAAAGACAGCAAGGGCGGAAAGCTGACCATGGGACCTGTCTGGGATTTTGATCTGGGTTTCGGAAATGCCGATTATTTCAATGGCAGTTCAATTTCAGGCTGGCAGGCGGATTTTTCCTATTCTTCGGATAATAATCAGATTCCTTTCTGGTGGAAGCGGCTCAGAGATGATCCTGCGTTTCAGAATACAATACGCGCCCGGTGGCAGGTGTTGAGAGGAGATATTCTGAAATCAGAGAGACTAAACAGCTTAATTGATGAGATGAGCGGCATTGCTGTTGAAGCGCGGGCGCGTAACTTTACCCGATGGCCCATACTGGGGAAATATGTCTGGCCCAATCAGTTCATCGGCAAAACATACGATGAGGAAATCGCCTATCTGAAAACATGGATAGAACAAAGAGTCCTCTGGCTGGATAGTCAGTGGCTCACCTGCATTCCCGGAGACATCAACGGCGATGGCAAGACAGACTTGAACGATGCCATAACAGCCCTTCGCGTCTGCATCGGCGCCGAGTTTGCCTCATTTATCTGCAAAAACGCCGCTGTCAGCACGGACGGAAAAATCAGCCTTGCAGACGTTATTTATATTCTTCAGAAAGTCTCCGGGCTTCGCTGATCCCCCCTATTTTGCAAACCGCCGGGCAAGATCATGGTCAATCACATAAATACAGACCTCTTTCGCGCCCTGCTGAGTATAGCGGGAGCGGCTGCACAGATTGTTCATCAGAAAGGTTACGTCATCTCTGATCCGCTGATCATAAGTTTTAAACGGTTCTTCATCAAAATCTTTGATAGCCTGACGGAAGTTTTCGTTTTCCAACAGGGGATCCATGACTTTTTCCTTGAGATTATAGACATATCGCTCATGCAGCGCGGCATACAAATCTGTTTCAGAAACTTTTTTGCCCTCCATCATAATCTGCTGCGTCAGGGTTTTGGAGGTATATTCTTTCTGCGTTTCTTTTCTGAATTCTCCTTTGCGCCATTTATCGGTTCTGACGCCTAACAGGCGATTCTCAATACTGTCTAAATACTCTTCCGTGATCTCCAGCTTATCGCCTGTAAATCGGCAGGTCTGAGAAGTTCCGACCTCAAAATTAATGGCAAACAGATAATTCTGAATATCTTTGGAAATCTGCTCCTCATTGTAATTGTAGAGCGATTCCTTGACCTCCTGCAACACGGTGTAGTTGTATAATCTGAGCAGCGAATCCAAAAATCCGTCCGGGACAGATTCCATCAACGTCTTGGATTTGAAGAAAAAATTATACAACATAGACATATTGATCAGCTTGTCTTCTTTGGCATACGCAGAATAAAACTCGTTGAAGATTTTGATTGAATCGCGCCCTGAAAAGCCTTTTTCGCCTTCGGTTTCAGATTCGGAAATAATTTTGCGCCGGCGCTTGGCAGTAAATCGCTTGCGGTCTTCTTCCGAAAGCCAGGGCGGGATGTAGCCTGTATAAATCTCCATCTTCAGTAATTGCAGATTATCATCGCAATACAGATTGTATTTTCTCGAATCTCCGATCCATTCCAGCAGTCCCTCAGATCGGGGATTTAACCGCGAAGAAATAATCACCCGCGCAAAATTGTGCAATATCCGGGGCAGAAAACTCTCGTCAATATGTTTGCCGAAAATATTCCGGTAAATTTCCACTTCCGTGTTCAAATCCAGAATATAAGGAATATTGATGTATTCAATACGATCTGAAAATGACTGAAAATTTTCGATATTCTTCTTGTCTTCGGGATTCATCAATGCCATGAACAGCGAATAGACATTTTCCTCAATCTCTTCCACTTTATGAACGCCTTCGCTGATGATGTTGTGCAGTTCAATCAGCCGCTCCACATTGTGGGATTTGATGTCCATGAGCGCGTAAATGCCGTTGTTGGTCTTGGCAAAGCGCGAAAACAGATATTTGACCTCGTTGCTGTCTCTGAGCAGATTATTAATCCTGCGCTGAAGCATGGGATTGCTTAAAATATTCTGCTGCATGGGTTTATCACCGGGATTGAACACACTGATACCTTCGCCCATGCGCCGGTTAAAGCGATAAGGACGGGCATAAAGCATCTGAAACACTTTGAACGGACTTTTCAGCCGATTCAGCAGCGCATCATAAATGGAAGAACATATCGTGCAGGGATTGTCCCGGAATACCCATTCGTATTCCTTATCCGTGAAAAGTTTCCATTTAAATTCGTCATTGAAAAACAAATCATCCAGAAAAGAGCGGCGATAATTTTTAGGAATCATCAATATCGGATGATCATGGCTGGGGCATGGAACTTCAATGTAATTTTCCGTAAAATACGGCGAATGCTCTTCGTTCAACAGCGCGTTCGGAATGCAGGTGTTCCCCTCCTTATCCGATGGTCTGTCTTCTTCTTTCTGGTCCGCGCTGCTTGCCAGCAATTGGGAAAGACGCTCAATCAGCGGAATATTTGCATGTTCGGGATAACTTCCCAGTGTTTTGCGATCCAACCGCCAGACCGCTTCATATCGCCAGCCTTCTTCTGTGTTGGTGTATTCTTCAAACTTCATCAGCAGATTGTTTAAAAACGTACTTTTGCCGCAGCCCGGAGGACCGTCAAAGATATAAATCTTGTTCTGCTGCGCCCCGCGTTTCAGTGCTTCGACATGGTTAATCAGCCGGTTGGCAAACAGCCGATCTGCAAAAAAAGGATGATCTGTCCCTTCGACAAACAAACGCCTGCAATCATACCAGACATAATTGATAGATTCAGGATCATTGGGATATTCGTCAACGCCTTCGCCCACATAACTGTGAATCATGTCGTGAAAGACCTGAAACACATTGCGGATAACGGTTGACGGCGTGAGCGTGAGCAGTTTGAAAAATTCTTCAAAAGAAAGCGTGGACTGCTGCTCCCGTTCGCTTAAGCTGCGGTCAAGATGCTCCAAAGCATTTCTGATATTTTCCATAGCGTTATGTCCAAATCGTTTTTTTGGTAAGCTTCCGGTTTTCCATCGTATAAAGCACTCTCTGCCATTTGACTTCAGGTTCTTTGGGTTCTTCCTGCCCCGGCGTACGCGGCGGCGGCTCAGACATTGAGGCAACGTCGCTGGTTTCCAACTGCACAGGACCGCCCCATAGAAATTCTATGCCCATCATGGTGTTGTGAATAAATTCCTGTACCAGCGGCTTTTCTTCAAAATGATGAATCAGATACAGATTGCGATCTTTTGTTTTTTCAGCGTCCACCGTAATATACGGCGGGTGATACAGCGAATCAAAAAGCATCTGACGATAATCTTTGGCTTTGCGGCTCTTGACATAATATTCCCAGACCATTTTTGCCTGATTAAGCCGCTGCCCCACCACAAACAAATCATTTTTGGTTACAAAATCCTGATCCGCAAAGGTATTGATATAGGTGAAATCACAGAAATTTTCGCGCACCTTGAAAATAAAGTCTCTGCCGGTTCCGGTATGGGTGTCAAATTCTTTGCGCTCATGAATATCGTTCAGTTTTCTGAAGTCAAGCGAATATTGCCCTTTATCCGCCAATTCCTCAATAAAATAAAACAACCGCATTCCCAGCGCATACGGGTTCAATCCCACTCTGGGCATAGACGTAACGCCCGCATTGACCCGTGCAAATTCCACCTCATGCCCGTTAATCCGGTCATCTTTTAAAAACAGGGTTTCATGCCAGTAGCTTGCCCAGCCCTCATTCATAATTTTGGTCCGGATCTGAGGCTGAAACACCAAAGAGGTATTTCTCACCACTTCCATAACCTGCTTCATCCACCTGTTTTCTTCTTTGTTCAGAAATACAGATTGCTCCATCAGAAATCCGAGCAGATCGGTTCGCTTTTCCGGCTTTTTTTCCAGACTTTTCTTAAAAATTGCATTAAATTCAGGGTGCTGCCGGTCAACTTCCGTAAAAAAGTCAGCTTCGCCCACCTGTTCGCCGAATTGCTTTACGCATTTATTATACCGCTCCAATTCTTTGATATATTCGCCGATTTTTACGTTTTTGTGCGATTGCAGAAACACATCAAAATAAAAATCCATCCGCTTGGAGCGTCCCGTGTCTTCGGGGCGGTGAAAATGGGAAAGTTCTTTATAATAATTCACCAAGTTATCAATGCTTCTGGAAAACTCGATGATATAATCCACCCACCGCCCTTTTTCAGACCTAAGCCTTGTAATCATCCGCTTGTCTGACAATGCCTGCCCCGTAAAATCAAATTCCCATGTATGCCGGAAAAACAGGTTGTTCTGAAAAAAATCAATATGACCGATAACATGATAAAAAATCATCACATTCAGCCAGTCCGGGTTATTATCATTGTAAAAAGAAATGGGCGGACGGGTGTTGATGACCGTCTCATAAGGGTTGCCGGGATACAATTCGTATTTTCCCTTTTCTTTCAACACCTCAACATCATGAACCCAGTAATCATACAGCGTGGGAATCATAATTTTCGGGGAAAGCTCTATCAAATCCCGGTTGGTAACAATGTACTCAAGGGTTTCGTCCTGAAAGCGCAAGCCCGCATCCCTCGCCCGCTCCTTGCACCCTTCCATAATCGCTTTGGTATGCTGATTTATCAGTTCCATGATGCCCTAACCTTTTCATGCTGATGTCGATTTAAATGAGTCTGTTTTCATCATTATTCACCAAAACAAATTGACGCCATACGATTCAAATATGCTATCCGAACTTACTAAAAGAGCATTCTCAAGTTGTGCCTGAACAAGCAATAACCGATCAAAAGGGTCTTTATGATATGATGGCAAATTCTGTAAACCGAAAATATGTTCCAAGTTCAGCGACAGAATTTTCAAATTGTTTGAAACACACTGCTCTCTGATAATCTGATCTAACGGCATATTCAGATCAAGCTTTCCAATCTGATGTTTTATCTGCATCTCCCATACGCTGACAACGCTCAGATATACGCTGTTGAGACGGTTCTGATAAGCATTCAATACATTCAAAGACAATTTGTGCGGTTCGCTTCTCAGCCATAAAAATACATGAGTATCAAGCAGTAATTTCATCAGATTCACCCAGTCAGAATATATCGGGCAACGGTTCATTGAAGTCATCGCTCATTCTGATTTTGCCGATGTATTCTCCGAAAGTGCGTTTTTCAGGAATTTCCGTTACTCCGATACTTTCTTTTTCCTTAATATCCGCAAGCAGCATTTTTGCAAGATACGCCTTTTCCTGTAAAGAAAGCTGTCTTATGCTGTCTGCGATTTCTCTGAATTCGGGAGTCATAGTTTGAATCCTTTCAAT
>DYRC01000192.1:4714-7900 GCA_020718925.1 Desulfonema limicola | reverse complement strand
CAGACGAAAATCGGATTTGATTACAGATCTTCCGCCAACCCGCTCAAATTCTTTTTCTTCCAGAACCCTGAGAATTTTTGGCTGCATTTCCAAAGGCATATCCCCGATTTCATCTAAAAATATCGTTCCCCGATGCGCCAACTCGAATTTTCCGGGTTTTCCCGAAGCACTCGCCCCGGTGAACGCGCCTTTTTCATATCCGAAAAGCTCGGATTCCAGCAAATCTTTGGGAATGGCAGCGCAGTTAATCCGCACAAACGGATAGATTTTTCGTGCGCTTGCATGATGAATAGCCTGTGCGAATAATTCCTTGCCGGTACCGCTTTGTCCTGTAATCAGAACCGGATAAGTGTTGGCAGTTGCTTTTAACGCATTGCGTTTCAGGATTTTGATGGCTTGGCTTATGCCGATAATACTGTCAAACGTATATCGAACTGAGCGGAGATTGAGAAGTTCCTGCTCATACAATTTCACCTTGCTTTTGAGCAAAGAAACCTTTTCCCAGAGTTTCTGCAAGTCTCCCAAATCCTGAAACATCACCAGCCCCAATACGGCAATCACGTTGCCATCTTTTCTGATCGGAATCCGGTGAACAATGATATTTTCACCCCTGATTATCTGAGTATGATTCAGTTCGGCTTTTCCGGTTTTAGCCACAACATGCATCCGGGTGTTTTCGACAACTTCGGTGCAATGCTTTCCGATGCAGACTTCGGGATCAACCCGCAAAAATTGGGCATACTGCTTATTTATCCGAATCACATAGCCATCCGGATCAGTAATCACTGCGCCGCTGTAAAGATTATCAAACACCAACCCGAACAATTCAGCTTCACGCTACACGTCTTCAATATTCTGATAATTCATAGCGTTATCCGTTATTATAGCCTGAGTTCGACATAAAAGCTCACCGAAAAACTGTCTGACTTACGATTACAATTTAAAAGAATAAATTGCTTTTTTTATCCTGTGTCTGCAAGATAAGGGCGTTCTCATTCTGTCTGATCAAGGATCTGCTCCTGAATCTGCCCCGACTTCGGTTTTGCAGATTTCAGCACTTCGAGGCTTAAAGGCATATCAAGGCGTTTCTTTTCTTCGATAATCTCTTTAATCGTAACAATCTGAATCCGGTTATACGATCTGCCCATAAGTTTATGCTCATAGTTCCCTGCTGACATTGCTGCCTGCCGCATCGGCTGTGTCGGCTCTTCCAAAGTCAGGAAAATCCCTATCTGAGCATTTTCGCTGTTCGTATCTGTGATGAAAGCGGCTATATCCGTGCGTCCTACTTTTCCGGATTTGACCTGAAAAACTATCTTTTCCGTATCTGTCTGTGATGAAAGGAAATACGCTATGCCGTCAATCCCCTTATCCGCGCCTTTCTTTTCGTTGATGATTGCCCGGTTATCGGAATAGGTCAGTATTGCCCATTTTTCAAATTCTTTACGCAGGCGATCATCTTTCTTATTTGCCAAAGCGCGGGCGGATTCCATATCTTTCGGAATGCCGTCAAGAATTATCGAATCCGAAATCTGCTTTCCGAAGGTGTCTTCAAACCGTCTGATGATGACGCTGATGCTCTGATAGGTGATGTCAATGCCTATCCACATGCGCTTCAACCGCTGTGCTACGGCTATCGTGGTTCCGCATCCGCAATATGCGTCTAAGACAACATCGCCTTCATTGCTGCTCATTTGTATTATGCGCTCTAATAATACCATAGGTTTTTGTGTAGGATAGCCTAACCATTCTCTGTTCACATTCACAGTTTGAAATGAAGGCAAGTCATTCCAACAATCTGATAATTTTCTACCCTTTGATTTATCAAGATATTGTTTTCTTTCAGTGCCATCATCTTCAAAATAAATTTTATATTTTTTGCCGTTTTCATCTGTTTTGTCGTAGCGTTTTTTTGTTGACTCGGATAATGGCAGATACAGCGTGTTGAAAACAGAACCCTTGCCGGAATAAAACAAAATAACATCATGCCCTCTGACAAGCTTATTTTTAACCTGAGTTTTATACCCTGAAGAACTTTCATTTGACCAAACAATCTCATTCTGAAAATCTCCGCCCTTTGTACAGAACACCGCATCCGAAACCAATTTCAGATAATGGCTGCAAGTCGGATCGCAATGCAGATAAAAGCTGCCGGTCTTTTTCAGAACCCTCTGTATTTCCGTAATCCGTAAGGTCATGCTTACGATGTAAGCAAGCAGAGAACCTTCTTTTATAACATTCCGTAATCCTTTGATAAGCTCTATGACCTGACTGGTAAATCTTCCCTCATAATTCGTAATGATTTCCTGATACCCGGAAACCGCATAACTATCCCATTTCCAAGTATCAACAAACGCCTGCGCTTTGTCTTCGCCGATATTGAGATATATCTGATTATAGGTTCTTTTTGAATTGAACGGCGGGTCAATGTAACACAGGTCAACCGTTTCATCTTTGATACGTTTTCTGAGAATATCAAGATTGTCTCCGTAAAAGAGCGTATTTTCCATGTTTTCTATCCTTTCAGTCCGATCAGGTGATTCTGTGCAGAATTATCACGTCAAAACTCCGATTGTCAAACAGCATTTTTTCAGCCATGCCTGATTGTTCCAAAATTCAGTGTATCAGAACAGCTACATATAGATAATCTGCTACATATCACATCTGCTTCTATCTGAAAATCAATCATTGCAAAAAATATTCAATGCCTTGAAAATACTGATAAATAATGTTGTATGAATATCATATATCGCTTTGGCTTTCATTTTGCAATTCAATAAATCAACATCAACCGAATGACATTTCGAGGAGGACATTATGGAAGTGAAAGAACCTGAAATCAGAAAAGAAGACATTCTGATTTTAAAAGACGATCAGTTTATCAGCAATCATGTCTGCATGGTTACCGGATGCGGCACAGGCATCGGCAGAGCCACATCTGTTGCGGCAGCAGCAAACGGGCTGATGACCGTCGGTTTGGACATCAATGAGGAAGAAGGCAAAAAGACTCAGGCAATGGCGCGGGACATGGGCGGTCAGATGATTTTCATCAAAACAGACTTAACCAAAGACGCGGACATCGAACATGCAGTGTCTGAAGCTGCCAAAATGGGAACAATCAAATTTCTGACCAACATCGCAGGCATTCAGCATATCAATTCCGTAGAAGATTTTCCTATGGAAAAA
>DYRC01000192.1:0-4614 GCA_020718925.1 Desulfonema limicola | reverse complement strand
GGGATTTATTAGCTTCAATTCGGCTTCAGGTGTGTATTCTGAATACTTCGCCCACAACGTCAACCCATATTTTTCAGCACGTCTGCTCTTGTTTTTTCAAGCCGAGCGGTATGTTTCAAAATAATAATTCCCCCTCTGATTCAGTTATGACATTGAGATTTCTGACGCTCTGTGTTATTTATAAGAATGTCCTTAGTTATTAAGGACGCATTATCTTTGACATGAAAGAGGTTATATCATGCGAAACATCATCGTTTGTGTGTGTTTTCTGATTTTGGGAACAAATGTTGTATTTGCCGAAGCCGGGAAATCTCAGGAAAATGCGTTTATTTCCACCATGATTTCCAATGCCCGGATTACGCCTCCGGTGGATTTCTGCGGTGAAAAAATGCCGGTGGAAGAGGCGGAAATTCGGGAAAATATTGAAAAAGAAATGCTGTTATTCCTTGGGGATCCGGCTCAGATCGTTTTGTGGCTTAAACGGTGCAGCCGTTACATGCCGTACATTGAGCGAATGCTTAAACAAAACAACATGCCTGATGATCTGAAATATGTGGCGGTCATTGAAAGCTCGCTTTTGCCTCACGCGGGATCAGCCAAACATGCCATCGGATTCTGGCAGTTTATTCAGCCTACGGGATTGAGAGTCGGCATGACCATCAATTCCGAAATTGACGAGCGCCGCAGCATTTTCACTTCTACGGTTGCGGCTATCAAATATTTTAAAAAACTTTACAGTGATTTCGGGGCATGGACATTAGCTGCAGCAGCTTATAACATGGGCGAAGAAGGGTTGCGGAACAATATCGCGTTTCAGGAAACCAATGATTATTATCATCTTTATCTTCCCATTGAAACCCAGCGATATATGTACAAGATTGTTGCTGCCAAGCTGATTTTATCGGATCCTAAAAAATACGGATTTTCTTTGGAAAAAGATGATTTGTATCCGCCGCTTGATTTTGATCGGATTCAGGTGGAATGTCCGGATGAGGTGCCGATACCGCTGATTGCCAAAGCCGCAAATACGCATTTCAAAACCATCAAAGATTTGAATCCTGAAATGCGGGGAAAAAGCATGTCCGCCGGGACATATTCGTTTCTGATTCCCAAAGGCGGCGCAGAAGGTTTTGACACCCGGTATAAAACTCTGTTAAGCCAATGGCTTGCAACCAGTACGCCTAAAAAGAAAGAAGTTCAGTCTGCTGACATGCTGGCTCAACCCGAACCGGATGATCAGCCGCCGGCAAAAATCAAAAAGCGCGGAAAAAAACATCGCAGCCGTGATACGGAAGAGGTCAGGTCAAAATCAAAGTCAAAGTCAAAGTTGAAATCAAAACCGAAGAAAAGCGATTCTGATAGTAAAAAAAGCAAGAAAAAGAAAAAGCGATAACAGAGCCTGATTTAATGTTGACGAGCAGGGGCTGCTTCTGCATTAACCTCCAGCACTGCTGTGGCGGAATAATTTTCATACGATGCAGTGGCTTTC
Source organism: Desulfonema limicola (assembly GCA_020718925.1). Taxonomy (GTDB): domain Bacteria; phylum Desulfobacterota; class Desulfobacteria; order Desulfobacterales; family DYRC01; genus DYRC01. The sequence goes on along the minus strand of DYRC01000192.1, from coordinate 3,125 downwards.
CCGGCGCCGGTTTTTGAAGCCGTCAGCGATACAGACGCCTTGCCATCCGAATCGGTCAGCGCGGTTTTGGTATCAGGGGAAATCGTTGCAATATCCTGATCTATGCTGAATGTAACCAATTTATTGACCAACGGCGCGTTTTCAGCATCGGTGAGTTTTGCTTCCAAACGCCCGGTATCGCCGACTTTCAACTGAGTTACCGGCGCCGCATCTTTATCAAGAACTTGAAGTGAGATATTGATGGTGCTGCCGGTAACGGTGATTTCCATCTCTGTAGAAGATTTGCCGAATTCTGCCGTGATTTTTCCCTTATCCGCAACCGCTCCTGATGAAAACGATACCTTTGCTTCACCTTTTTCATTTGTCATATCGCTTAATGCCTGAAGCGTTCCCAATGTTGCAGAAAACTTAATCGTCTGATTGGGTATGGGATTTCCGTCTGAATCCGTGAGCATGGCAACCAGATTTCGGGAAGAATTGATCGGCATGGTATCTGATGCCGGATTGCCATCGGTATCTGTCATTTGCAGAGAAAGTCTGGGCGCAGACACCTCAAACGAAATGCTTTCCGAAATCGTTTGAAATTTTGCCGAAATGGTTTCTTTACCCGCAACCGAACCTGCAAACAGGGTTACAGACGCTTTGCCGTCTTTATCGGTCAGAACAGGATTGGGCTGAATCGTTACCAGTTTTTCACTTGGCTCAAATTCGATCCGGCTGTCAGCAAGCGGATTTCCCTGAGCATCTTCCAATGTCGCCTCCAACCGTGCGGTCGCATCGGTTTTAAGGGCGTTTATCGGCTTGCCGGTTTGTTCATCTATCAATTTCAAAGACAGATAAACCGGGCTGTCTCCCTGTGTTTGAAACTCTGCTTTTGCTGAATATGTTCCGAAAGTTGCAGTAACCTCGCCCGCGCCCGGCAGCGAACCGGGCAGCAATTCTGCCACCGCCTCGCCCTTATTGTCTGTCAACGCCGTGCCGGTTTTGGGCTGGATAAGCCCCAGAGTCGTTGTAAATACAATCCGTTCATTGGGAAGAGGCGTGTTTTCTGTGCTGTATGTCAGCGTTGCTATCAGCCGCCCCGGAATATCTTTGCTGATATTCGTGATCTCCATGCCCTCAGCATTTTGCAGTTTAAGAGAAAGAAAAATGCTCTGATCCCCGATGGTTGTGAAACCGACTGACGCCGGAGGATAATCTTCAAAACTCGCAACAGCCTCTCCGGCTCCGGCTTGAGAGCCTGCAAAAAGATACACCGCCGCATGACCATTTTTATCCGTAAGCGCGGTTCCTTCCTTCGGAGCCTTATCGCCATTCGGCACGGTATCGCCGACTATCGGCAGGATTCCGCCCAGCGTGGTTTTGAACTGCACGGTTTTGTTTGAAACCGGATTACCGCTGACATATCTGAGCGTTGCCACCAGACATGCCGGAGAAGTTGCCTGTCGGATCGAGTTGAGTTTTTCCCACTTATTCGGCTCATTCGGCGTATCCAGCCAGCTTTGTCTGCTAATCAGCGTCAGAGATACGGAAATATCTTCTCTGACAACGACAAACTTCAATGAAATTTTGTAATCTCCGAAGCTTACACTTGCTTCTCCTTCGCCCGGCGTAAGTCCGCTCAACAAATTCACAGTCGCTTTGCCTTTGGCATCTGTGAGGGCAAGTCCGGAAGTCGGCTGAATATAGCCCAGTGTGGTGCTGAAAAGCACTTCCTGATTGACAATCGGCGCGTTGTTCGTTCCGTAAGTGAGCGTTGCCACAAGGCAGCCCGGAGATGAGCCGCTGATCTGACGCGTTTCTTCACCCGCGCCTTCGCCATCGGATTTTACCAGTTTCAATGAAATATTGATTGCGACCTTTTCGATTGTAAAGTTAAGGTTTGCCACATAGTCTCCGAAAGCCGCTTTGACTTGTCCAGCGCCGGTCTGAGAGCCTGCAATCAGATCAATCCTTGCCTCTCCGTTGATATTGGTGATGGCAGTGGCGGCTTCAGGAGATATTTTTCCCAGTGTTGTCGTGAACCGAATCATTTCATTCATCACCGGCTTGCCTGTCGCATCTTTAAGCAAGGCAATCAGACGTCCCGGAGATGCAGGGCTGATTTTATCTATCGGATTTCCCAGAGAATCAACCAATCTGAGCGTAACAATTTTATCTTCGATGGGTTTGGTCTCAATTCCGCCTGAACATGCCGATATCAGTGCAACAAGGCACAAAAAAATATATCTTGCCATTTTTTCACTCTTTTTTTTGGGTATTTTTGACGGATTTTCTGATTTCTTCCAAAAGCGTTGCGGATATAGGTCTTACCACCGCTGAAATGCCTTCTTTTTCCTTAAATTCAAATGCCGCATCAGATGCGGATTTGAGATCGCCGTAATCTCCGAGTTGAAGCAGATATAGGATATTTTCGCCGGGCATTTTCAGAACTTCCGCTTTATAGCCTTTGTCTGTCAAGGTTTTAAGCATCTCAGATGCTTTGCTTTCCACAATGTATGTGTCCACTTCAATTGAAAATCGCATGACCGGAGATGCGGATACTTTTTCAACGGGCTTGCCATTATCCGCGACAGCTTCATCTTTTTTGCCGATCTCAGCAGATTTTTTCGGAGAAGATGGCGATTCGTCTGCCGTCTCAACGTCTGCCGCATCAGGTTCTTGTTTATCAGCAGGTTTGGGCGTTTTTTTCGGCGTACCTGTTAATGCCTTCTCGCCTGCATTTATGATGCCCCGTTTTGCGCCAGCAACCGTCAATTGAATATCTCTTTTTGTATCAGAAACCGTTTTCCGGGATTCCTGAAGCGCCGCAGACTTCAGGTCTCCTGTTCTTAACGCATTTCTGCCGACATTCAGCAGTTTATTTTTCATTCTTTGAAACACAGATAGCTTTTTGGGTTTATCAGAAGCGGTTGCAGCAATCTCAGAGTCTTCGTTGGGATATAAAATGATCGCAACAAGCCATCCTGATGTAAATATCAGAATTCCAAGCACAATAAAAGAGGTCATCAGCAACGCTGCCCGTCTTTTGTCAAAAGAATAACTGCCCATTACTTATCCTTTTATTTTCTGAATAATCATCAAGTATATCTGATAGCAGATGACACTGAGATCGTCAAGTTTTA
>DYRC01000191.1 GCA_020718925.1 Desulfonema limicola | reverse complement strand
TTATATTTACGGACTTCTGCATTGTCCGCAATACCGCGAGAAATACGCCGCCAATCTGAAGCGCGAACTTCCCCGCATTCCGTTTGCGCCGGATTTCCGGGCTTTTGCGGACGCCGGAAGAAAGCTTGCGGAACTGCATGTGAATTATGAAAATCAGCCTGAATTTCCGTTAACACAGATCGAAGCTGCTGCTGAAAGGCTCAACTGGCGCGTTGAAAAGATGCGGCTTTCAAAAGATAAAACCGCGATTATTTACAATAATTTCCTGACGCTTTCCGGTATTCCCGAAGAGGCTTATGAATACCGGCTGGGAAATCGTTCTGCTTTGGACTGGATAATTGACCAGTATCAGGTGAAGACCGACAAACGGAGCGGAATTGTCAATGATCCGAATCGGGCGGATGATCCGCAGTACATTGTGAAACTGATCGGAAAAGTGATTACGGTCAGCCTTGAGACGGTGAAGATTGTCAAAGAATTGCCGGGATTGAGTGAGGCGTAAGTATCATTTTTTTTATGAAAAAGAAAAAGGATTGATTATGGAATCAGTTTTGGCAAAATATTCTGCATGTATGTCGGAATTTAAAAAAAATCCGGACAGCGTGTTAAAACATGCCGGTAAAAATGTAATAGCGATTTTCAAACGCAATAAGCCCTCTGCATATCTTGTTCCGGCGGAGCTATATGAAGCTTTATTAGATAGACTGGAAGATTATGAGTTGGGGCTTATCGTTCAGGAAAGGCAACATGAAAAATCGCAGGCAATAGAGGTGGCTTTGGATGAGTTATAAACTGAAATTTATTCCCAAAGCATTGAAAGAATGGAATAAGCTTGATAATTCAATTAAAATTCAGTTTAAGAAAAAGTTATCAGAGCGTCTTGAAAATCCTGAAATTATCTCTTCAAGACTTCATGGTTTCGATAATCATTACAAGATAAAATTGAGAGATTCAGGCTACAGGCTTGTTTATGAGGTTATTGATGATGAAATCTGTGTGCTTGTTATTGCTGTCGGAAAAAGAGATAAAGGGTTTGTTTATAAAAAAGCCCAAAATTGTGAATAGAAGTGCTTATATATTTTAAGAAGGGATCATAAATGACCATGAGGCAAAGCCTGCCATCGGAGGCGATATGCGCCGCGCCTATTGACGCAGCGATTGATTTTATTGCAAAAACACAGAAAGACAGCGGAGAAATTCCCTGGTTCTGCGGCGGAAAAACCGATCCGTGGGATCATGTTGAAGCGGCAATGGGACTGAGTATTGCCGGATATTTTCAGCAAGCCCGCCGTGCGTTTGAATGGCTGGCGCAGACACAATTGGAAGACGGCAGTTGGTATTGTTCATACAAAAACGGACAGCCTGAAGATAAAACACGCGAAGCGAATATGTCTTCTTATATTGCCGTCGGAGCGTATCATTATTTTCTGATCACCCGCGATAAGGCTTTTGTAAAGCAATATTGGGATGTAATCAGGGCTGCCATTAATTTTGCCGTGAATCTTCAGGCTCCGGGCGGCGAAATCTATTGGGCAGTCAGTCCTGAAGGGCATACGGATAAGATGGCGCTCTTAACCGGCTCAAGTTCTGTTTATATGAGTCTGAAGTGCGCGTTGGCAATTGCATCTGAGTTAAACCATAACATGCCCGAATGGGAAAATGCCCTTAAAAAATTGGAAGACGCTATCTGCCGCAGACCATACATCTTCAATGTGAGCAAATCCCGATTTTCAATGGACTGGTTTTATCCGATTTTATGCGGCGCACTCAGGGGGCAATCTGCCCGAAAACGCATTGATAAATACTGGAAAAAATTTGTCATGGAAGGTCAGGGCGTCCGATGCGTCTCTGACCGACCTTGGGTAACTTTGGCAGAAACTTCGGAATTTTGTCTGGCATTATCGGCTATGGGAAATCGCAGCCAATCGGAAATCGTGTTCAACTGGATTTGCGATAAACGCTATGAAGACGGCTCTTTCTGGTGCGGTCATACTTATCCTGACATGACAATATGGCCCGAAGAAAAAAATACTTGGACAAATGCGGTGGTGCTGATGGCGGCTGACGCCATCTACGGTCTCACGCCAGCAAGCCAGATGTTCAGCCATAAATTCTGGAACAAGCCATGAGACGAGATCACCGCCCCTATTCAATCAAAAAGCTGTATCAGCGATTGGAAAAGCTCTATGTCCGGCATTTTCTGCGCCCTCAGTTTGAGCATCTGGGAAAAGGGGCGCATGTGATGAAGCCCTGGTATGTGGAAATTTTCGGCGGTCCCGTAACTTTGGGCGATTATGCCACCGTGATTGCCGCGCCGGACAAGCGGGTGCGGTTGTCTGTCTGGTCGAATTTTGAAGGAAACGGGCGCATTCATATCGGAAGCTATTGCCTGATTTGCCCCGGCGTCCGGATGGGCGCGGCATCCGGCATTTTTATTGCCGATAACTGCATGATTGCCAGCGATGCCTATATCACGGATGCGGATTGGCACGATATTTACAACCGGGCGTCCATCGGAAAATCAGCGCCGGTGCATATTGACGAAAATGTGTGGATCGGAGATCGGGCGACGATCTGCAAAGGGGTTCATATCGGAAAAAACAGCATTATCGGCGCAAGCGCGGTGGTTACCAAAGACGTTCCCGCAAACAGCATTGCCGCAGGAAATCCGGCGCAGGTTGTCAAAATGCTTGATCCGGATGAAAAAATCACCACCCGTTCCCAATGGCTGGCAGATCCGGCAAAATTGTCCCATGAGTTTGATCTGATTGATCGGGCGATGCTGAAAGATAATGATTTTTTCCATTGGCTCAGATATTTATTTTTTCCAAAGCGCGGAGAATAACGCTAATGTTGATAAGCCTTATCGAATAAAATGTAATTTTTTATCTGTAAAAATGACAAGAAGGCTTGACTCGCTCTTTCAATTGGTATAAGGAATTTGCCCGATACCTTGAAAACAAAGTTGGCTTAATGCAACAATTCTATTTTATGCTGAAAGGAGATTTTTTTAAATGGCGTTCAAACCCACTGTTGATGAAGACAAATGTGTAGGATGCGAAGAATGCGTAGATGTTTGCCCCGTAGAAGTATTTGAGATGCAGGGTGAAAAGTCTGTTCCGGTGAACGAAGACGAATGTCTGGGCTGCGAGTCCTGCGTTGAAGTATGCGAGGCAGGCGCAATCACGGTCGAGGAACTCTAAGCGGTTTTTTAACAAAGCCTTCCCCGGACTGTCAACCGGGGAATGGCTTTTTTGTTTTGAGCCTATCTATGAAACCAAAAACTATCCTGATTATTTTTATCATCATCTTTACAGCCTTATCTTCGGCACATACCCGGATTCAGATTGAAGAAACAGACATCGCCGGACTGAATAAGCTGATGAGCGCAAATGACGGACCACGCCTGATGGTGATGATGGCATCATGGTGCGCCCCCATGTCGTAAAGAACTACCTGAATTGGTTAAGCTTTATGATAAATATTGCCATCACGGGCTTAACATGACTTGAATGTAAAAATTTCTCATGAAAAAAAAAACGATTATTTCTTTTCTGCTGAGTGTGTGCCTGTCTGCTGCTGCCCTGTATCTGGCACTCAGAAACGTCCCGTTTGCGGAACTTGCCCTGTACATCAAATCCGTCAATTATATGTGGATATTTCCGACAGTTGTGCTTACGGCAATTTCATTAATTTTAAGAGCGGCGCGATGGCAGGAAATTGTCGGCGCGTCATATCCCATCAATTTCCGGCAGGCATTTCATCCGCTGGCTATCGGATTTATGCTTAATTTCATTTTGCCGGGCAGAGCCGGTGAAATCGCAAGACCGATTATCTTGCAAAAGCAGGAGCAGGTTCCGTTTTCCACCGGACTGACCACCGTTGCTGCCGAACGAATGCTGGACTTGCTTTTTCTGATTATCCTGTTTGCATACATTCTGGGCGCAGTGAAAATTGATCCCAATCTGGATATGGTGTTCGGAAATTACCATCTGAATAAAGACACGCTGGAAAAAATTGCCAGTGGGATGGTGAAACTGCTGGTGGTTATGATTATCGGCATGATTATGTTCATTATTCCCAAAATCCGGCAGATGATGATTGGCATTCTGACAGCTATTCCGAATCGCTTTTCAGAATCATCGGCATTCCAGCCCAAAGCTTTGAAAATCTGCTCATTTATGATTAAAATCGTGGAAAATATCGCATCCGGCTTTACGCTGGTCAGGCAGCCCAAGCGATTTCTGATTTGCCTGATTTATACGTTTCTGGTATGGAGCGTTCAGGTGGTGTCATATTATCTGATGAGCCTCGGATGTCCGGGCATTGAATTGTCCATGATGCAAATCGGGGCGGTGATGGTGATGATCTGCTTTTTTGTGGCATTGCCTTCTGTGCCGGGATTCTGGGGCGTTTGGGAAGCGGGCGGCGTATTTGCGTTGACGCTGTTCGGCGTGGCGGCTAAAGATGCAGCCGGATACACGCTGGTCAATCATGCAGTTCAGATTTTTCCGGTGATTCTTATCGGATTAGGCTCTGCCATGACAAGCGGCGTGAATGTGTGGCAGGTGTCGTATAAACATGCCTGATTGCATAAATTAAATAAACGACGGATTGTCATTCTTCCTGAAAATCGTACATATCAGTTTTGAGCAGGAGTGTTTTTTGCGGCATTTCATACCAAATCGCTTTCAACCCCACCTAACCCCCCGGCCCCCTTCCCTGAAAGGGAAGGGGGAGACATCATTACTACTCCCCTCTCCGTTTCGGGGAGGGGTTGGGGGTTTTTATTTACGCGCTTTCTTTGAAAGAGCATCCTTTATCAGCGCAGGCAAAAAATGTTCCCTCTTTTTTGCTGGTTTTTTCCACCAGAAATTTTGCGCCGCAGTCAGGGCATTCTTTATTGACCGGCTTATCCCAGATTGCAAAATCACAGTCAGGATACCTAAGACATCCGTAGAAAATTTTACCGCGCTTAGAGGTTTTCTGAACAATTTCACCATCACAGCCGTCTTTGGGACATCTGACGCCGGTGGACAGTCCGTTACCATTGCCTGAATTTAGGGATTGTGCGTTTTTGCATTCAGGATAGCCGCTGCACGCAAGAAACTTTCCGTATTTGCCTTGTTTGAGCAGCATCGGCTTGCCGCATTTTTCACAGACTTTATCCGAGATTTCATCCGGCGGCGGTTCGATAATCGAAATATTTCCCTTTTCATCTCTGACATAATTGCGGGTATAAGAACATTCGGGATAGCCGGAGCAGGCGATGAAATGCCCGTTTTTTCCCAGTTTGATATGCAGGATTTTACTGCATTCAGGACAAGTCAGTTCCGTAGGAAAGCCCACGCCTTTCATGCTCTGCATCTGCTCTGCGGCAAGATCGAGTTCTCTTTTGAACGGCGCGTAAAACTGGCTCAATATTTCCGAAGATTGGGCTTCCGCAGATTCCACCCGATCCAGATTATCTTCCATTTTGGCAGTAAATTCGATGTCCATGACATCAGGAAAGCTTTTGACAATCAGATCATTGACAATAAAGCCCAATTCACTGGGGCGGAAATAGCCCTTCACCCATTCCACATAACCTTTTTCCCGAATGGTGGACAAAATCGTTGCATAAGTGCTGGGGCGTCCGATGCCGTTTTCTTCAAGTTCTTTGACGAGTGACGCTTCTGAAAATCGCGGCGGCGGCATGGTAAAATGCTGCTTTGGTTCAAACTGAGCAATTTTTAAAACATGCCCTTCGGATAAATCAGGCAGCTGCTCTTCTTTGTTCTGCTCTGTTTCATCTTCAGACATATACAGCACCATAAAACCGGAAAATTTTATGATAGACCCGCTGGCATTGAATCCGTAATCACCGATTTTAACCGATACCGAAGTCTGATCAATCAATGCCTGCTGCATCTGAGACGCTACAAATCGCTGCCAAATCAGGCGATATAATGCCAACTGATCATGGGAAAGATACGGCGCAACCTCATCCGGCGTATAATACACGGATGTCGGACGGATGGCTTCATGCGCGTCCTGAACTTTTTTGCGGTTTTTGAAAAAACGGGGCTTTTCAATGCCATACTCAGTTCCGAACCGCTCCCGAATCAGTTGAATCGCTTCTTCAGCCGCTTCCTGAGCAATGCGGGTTGAGTCGGTTCTCATATAGGTAATCAATCCTACCGGCTCACCTTTGATGTCAATGCCTTCATAAAGCTGCTGTGCCACGCTCATCGTGGCTTTGGCGGAAAATCGCAGCTTTCGGATAGCCTCCTGCTGAAGCTTGCTGGTCGTAAACGGCGGGGAAGGATTGCGGCGCGTGGTTTTTCTGGTAATTTTTTCAATCACTGCCGGCGCCCCTGCCATCTCTTTCAAGACAGACTGAGCGGTATCTTCGTTGGGAATATGAATCTTTTTGCCATTTTTTTTGGCAAGCTTGGCAATAAGACGCGGCGGAGACTCTGCGTCAAGATGCGCGGCAATTGACCAGTATTCTTCAGAAACAAACGCCTGAATGTCCCGTTCTCTTTCGCAGATAATCCGAACAGCCACGGATTGAACCCGTCCCGCGCTCAAGCCCATCCTGACTTTTTTCCACAAGAGCGGCGAAATCTGATAGCCCACCAGCCGATCCAGAATCCGGCGAGCCTGCTGTGCCTCGAATTTATGCGGATTAAGTTCCTGCGGAGATGACATGGCTTCCCGAATCGCATGTCCGGTGAGTTCATGAAACAGCACCCGATGGAATTTTCTTCCCTTTTTCTTCAGGATTTCCGAAGTATGCCATGCAATTGCCTCGCCTTCCCGATCCGGGTCAGGCGCGAGATAAATATTCTCAGCATCGCCCGCAGCCTTTTTCAACTCGGTAATAACCCTCTGCTTTCCGGGAATCAGATTATACTCCGGCGTAAAGTCGTTTTCAATATCAATGCCGATTTCCTTTTCAGGTAAATCCTTGATATGTCCGACTGTTGCGGCAACATTATAATCCGCGCCGAGATATTTCTTAATGGTTTTGACTTTTGTAGGAGATTCGACAACAACTAATGATTTGCTCACAACTTACCCTTTTAAATCCGAAATATGATTTTTCAGCCGTTTACATGCGTCAGAAATCATCTTCTGCACATTCAACACACTATCGTTTACTGATAACATCATTTCAATCTCTTGCCTATAAGTTTTTAAATCCATATTTTCAATATCTTGTTTTAATTCAAAAATATCATCAGGGGTCAACATTCGCTAAGTAACCATTCAAATTTTTCATTCGGTCTGCCATTCAACACGATTTTATAATAATGATACAGTCTGCTCAGATTTTCAAAAGGTAAGTTTCTTTTTTTCATAAAATTGATATCGTCAATCATCAGCCAGTCCGCGCCGTATTAAATTCAACCCGTTCCATATCTATATGCTTGAGGCTGCCGCCCTTGCACACCATGCTGGCAAAATACCGGCAGATCAGCGGATGATCCGATTGCCGGAATGCTGTACACTTTATTCTCACCGTCCGCTGAAAAAGCAGTGCCGTTCTGTGAGCCTTGACCTTGGGCTAAACAATGTCCCGGCAAAAGCAAACTGGGAAGACGGTCAGTAATGACCGAAGCACATGGCTGCCCGGATTGGCAAATACCGCGCTGATGGCATCCTGCGGCAACTCCCACGCCGCCCATGGCTCTTGCCACAGGAGCAATGGCAATCAGATGCCAAAACAATTACCGAAACCCTGAACATTTTTTTCGTTGAAAACTCTCCTTGCTACAATACCTGATTCATAACAGCTTCGAATTCTGCAATATTCTGACATTTCAATACCTGCCGGTGCAGCACTTTCAGCACATCCGGGTTCTGCATAACTCTGAGATGCTCAAGTATCCGCGCCGGTATTCCTCTGAACCTTTCGATCAGAA
>DYRC01000190.1 GCA_020718925.1 Desulfonema limicola | reverse complement strand
TAACTGAATTTAAGGGGCGGGGATGATGTCCTCGCCCTGATTTGAATTACACCGGAAGCATAGGAGGAGACAGGTATGAAAAAGGTCTTTCTTGCATATATGATAAGTTGTCTTGTATTATCAATTTGTCATCAGAGAGCGGTTCAGGCAGGCGATTTTGTACTCTCAGAGAGTTATCCGGCAGATGGACAGACTGTAACAGCGTCTGACCTGCATAATAACGGTATCTATTTGAAATTCAATAACCCTGTGGACAGAAAAACCACGAATTATATAAACATTTACTATGTTACCGATGGTTTTATGTGCGGAATGGATGTTTGTGGTCGGATTGAATATGCGGAAAATGATACGAAGCTGATAAGGCGTCTTGATACTGACACTTATTTTACACGCGGAAAACATTTTGAAATAGAGCTTGGCAGCAACATAAAAGATATTAGCGGAAACAAACTCCGCACGCCTCGTATCAGTTTCAAAATTGACGACTGCAACCCTACGATTAAACTCAACATCAGCGGAAACAGCTCTTTTTATGATTGCGGTGACACTATTACTGTTCAGGTTCATCTGACAAATCCGGCTTGTGGCAGCAAACTCGAAATCGAAGGAAAAATCTGGTTGGAATTACCTGATAAAAGACAGATTTCTCTTACGGATCCGCCTGCAATCTTTATATTATATCCGGATGATGACATTTCTTTCAACTTGTTGAATTATTCTTTTTCAGGTAATGAGCCTTTCGGCTTGTATAAAATCGGAGCCAGACTTATAAATCCCCTTAACGGAAACTACTATTGCAGGGACATCGTGTCTTTTGAGTTCAGACCTGATAAATGCCCTTAACTATATGATATAGGAGAACGAAATGATGAGAAAAATTTTTCTTGTATGGATGATGAGCGGTCTTGTATCCGTTCTTTGCTATCAGATGCAGGCTCAGGCAGGTGATTTTATGCTCTCAGAGAGCTATCCGGCAAGCGGACAGACTGTAAAAGTGCCTGATCTCTTTAATAACCGTATCTATTTGAAATTCAATAATCCTGTGGACAGAGATACTATCACTCGCATAGTGATTGAAAGCGTTTCAGATTATTGCCAACTCAATATGTGCGGCTGGATTGAGTATGCGGAAAATGATACCGAACTGATATGGCATCCGAATGATAACTATGAGATATTTTTTTTTAAGCCCGGAGCATCTTTCAAAATAAGAATCGGTGTATCGGACCTCGGCATGCAGTACCGATTAAAAGACATCTATGGTGAGAAACTCCCCATAACTTATATTGAGTTTAAGATAGACGAATGTACGCCTGCCATAAAGATCAACGTCAGCGGCAACAGTCTTCACGATTATTTCCCTGCATTCATTCTTGGCGACACGATTACTGTTCAGATTCATCTGGTAAATCCGGTTTGTGGCGGCGAGATTGAAATAGAAGGAAAAATCTGGCTGGAATTACCTGATGGTACTTCAATTCCGCTTATATCACCCGCTGCCTTTAAATTATACGGGGGAGATGATATTTCCTTCAATTTTATAAGGTATACTTTTTCCGGCACAGAGCCTTGCGGCTATTACAAAATCGGAGCCAGACTTATCAATGCCATTAACGGAGATTATTATTCCCGGACTCATGCTTCCTTCTCTTTCGGTACCAAATGTCTGTGGTTAGGCAGGTATGGATTTTCTAACAATTAACAGAATTACGGGGGCAGGGATTATATTTTCATTACTCCGAATTTATTCATTTTTTCAGGTTGTATTTTTTCGCGCTGAATCAATGAAAATTATGTCCGGATACTCAGAGTTCAAAAAAACATTGTAAAAAAACAGATAACAGGGTAAAAATGAAGATTATGCGATTTTTTAAGACACTGCCTAAAAATAACCGGGGAATTGCCCTGCTGATTACGTTGAGCGTCATGACGATTATCATTGCCTTTGGGCTGGAATTAAGCCAGAGTGTACGCGCAACGCTGATTTCCGTAGCTTCCGGGCATAGAGACCGGATGACGCTTTCGTATATGGCTGCGGGCGGTATTCAGGTTACGATGGGATTGTTGGCAAAAAACAAAGAGTTGGACGCTGTAAACGCCATTCAGGAAGATTTTATGATTTCTGATGCGATTACCGATGCAATGGAAAGCATTCCTTTTGAAAACGGAAAACTCTCAATTCAGGTGATTGATGAAAAAGCAAAGATTCAAATCAATGCCTTATTCAAAGACGGAAAAGAAGTCGGGGATCAGATGAATCTTTTGCATAATTTTTTACTGCCCCGGATTGAAAAAGACAAAAAAAACTCAATGGAAATCAGCTCTGTGATTGACCGGATCATAGAACGGCTGGATCCTTCGGATGACAGAGTCAGTCTGGGGCAATCCAAAGATAAAACCGGCAAAGGTCCTTTTATTGATTTGGGTGAATTGACGCAAATCAAAGGCGTTACGCCGGAACTTATCCGAAGCATGGGCGGATTTGAAGAGCTTTCCAAAAATATCACGGTCTATGGCGGGACCAGCCCTACGGGAGCCGGTTCGGCGCCGACCGGGGACAGCAAAAAAAAGAATGTGATCTATGATGGAAAAATAAATATCAATACTGCCGAACTTCCGATATTGACAGCACTTGTCGGGGATCCCAAAGTTGCTGAAGATATTTATAAATTCCGTGAAGAGATGAAAGATGATCAATATGTTCCGGATTGGTACAGGCAATTTCCGCTGAATCAGAATGTGATTACAAACATCAGCGATTTTTTCCGTATCGAAGCCACAGCCACGATGAATGATGTCAAGCTGAAGGCAGCGGCGGTGGTTCATCGGGAACAGAATAAAAAAACCGGCAAATGGACATGTAAAATACTAAGTTGGCAAACGAGCTGATATGAGACAAATTTTCGGACTTGATATTCGGCAAAACGCCGTATCTGCGGTGTTGTTGAAAAGCGGGCTGCAAGGCAGCCGTATTGAATCGCATCTGCATATTCCCTTTGCAGACGGAATTGACGCCGGGCTTGTGCCTGCGCTGACAACCATTCGTTCACAGATGGATATAAACGGCGCGGCATGTATTGCGTCATATCCCGCATCATGGCTTTCTTATCGGAATCTGCGGGTTCCGTTCAAAGACCGCAAAAAAATCAGACAGATTCTGCCCTTTGAACTTGAAGCCACTCTTCCCTATCCGGTGGATAATGTGCTGATTGATTTTCATGTGATCAGCAGCACTTCGGAGTATTCCGACATTCTTGCCGTCATCGCGGAAAAAAAACGGCTTAAATCATTTCTGGATATGTTAAGCGCGGCGCAGATGAAGCCGCAGGTGGTTACTATCGGCGGATACTGCACCGCATTATCGCTGAATAAGTCTGACGATGCGCCGCAGAATCGGATTATCATTGACATAGACGCTGAAAATATCACGATCTTTGTCTGTGCCGCAGGACAGATTCAACTGATTCGGGCATTTTCTCTGTCCGGACCTGAATCCGCAACGTCTTTGGGGCTTCAGTTGGAAAGAACCCTGTCTGCCATCGAAGATATTCTCCCGGAATATCAGCCTCAAGCGTTATTTGTAAGCGGTCAGGAAATCAGCCCGGAGATCAGATCGGAATTGGAAAACCGTTTCGAGCTTTCTCCTAAGCGGGCGGATGTGTTGGATAATGATCTGCTGAAAAATCAGCCGGTTCAGAACTGGGAGAGCCAGTTTACGGATCATGCGCTGGCATTGGCATTGGCAGAAACCGAAGGATTCAACGATGTGAATCTGAGACAGGGCGCGTTTGCCTCCACCACCTTCTGGGCGGAATATAAAACCGATCTGATTCAGAGTGCCGCGCTGGTTGCCGTCATACTGGTGCTGGCGTTTTCAAGTCTGGTGGCAGATATTTATGCTGCGGACAAAAAAGCCGCTGTCTTAACCAATCAGATTAATGGCATTTTCTCAGAAGCATTTCCGGGCATTAAGAAAATTACCGATCCGGTGCAGCAGATGAAAACAGCCATTCAGGAAAAGAAAAAAGAAGCGTTGCTTTCCGGCGAAACCGTGAAAAACTTGCGGATGATTGATATATTGAACGACATCAGCCGAAATGTTCCCAAAGAAACAGAGGTTGATCTGACACAGATGGTCATTTCTCAGGATGGCATATCGGTCGGCGGAGAAACCAGCGCGTTCAACGTGGTGGATGATATGAAAAATCGTCTTGAAAAAGCCGGGCTGTTCAAAAAAGTTACCATTGTCTCAGCAAAAACCGATAAAACCGGCAATCGGGTATTGTTCAAGCTGAATATCGAATTATAAACCGCCGGATTCAGCCGTTATAAAATATAGGTTGCACAGGCATCATCAGATTCCCATGCGCTGACCCGCGATATGCTCACGCCGGGGAGATTAACCATGCTCTGAAGCCGCGTGGCAATGTAAAAGGCAATGTTTTCCGATGATGGCGGTTTTTTGTCGCCGAATATGGAAATTTCATTGAGGAATTTGTGATCCAACTCCTCAATGACCTTTGCCACATATTTTTTTAAAACGCCGAAATCCATCAGCAGTCCTGCATGATCAAGTTCTTCCCCACTGACGCAGACCTCTATTTTCCAGTTATGCCCGTGAAGATTTTCACATTTTTTGGATTCTTCGATTTTCAACTGATGCGCGGCAGCAAATTTTGTAATGATTTTCAGTTCAAACATCTGCGTTTCCTTTTCCCGGAAATGAATTTCCGGGCTATTATGTGCCGTCCTTACAGGACTTTTTTATCCCGTAGGGATATTCCATAATAGCGCGGCAATTTATTGCCGTGTGATGTTATTTAGCGGCTCTGGCAGTTCCGCCTTTGAATATTTTTTTGAACATATTTGAGAACTTGCCTTCTTCAATTTTGGCAAATTCGCGCAGCAGCTCTTCCTGCTTTTTATTCAGATTCGTAGGCGTTCGGATATCTAAATGAATCAACTGATGACCGCGCAATCCGTCTTTAAGAGACGGAATACCTTCGCCGTCAAATCGCAATACATCCCCGGGTTGAGCGCCTTTGGGGATTTCAAGTTCCCGTTCGCCGGTCAGGGTCGGAATGATAATCTTATCGCCCAGAGTGGCTTGGACAAATGAAATCGGAATCTGGCAAATCACATCCGTATTGTTGCGCTGAAAAAACTCATGCGGTTCGACATGAATAAACACATACAAATCTCCGGGAGGTCCTCCGTAAATCCCCGCCTCGCCTTCGTTTGTCAGTCTCAGGCGCGAGCCGTTATCCACACCCGCAGGAATTTTGACAGAGACTTTCTTGCTGATCCTGACTTTTCCTGCCCCCCGGCAGTTTGAACACGGATGCGGAATACTCTGCCCGTTGCCCCGACAATGCGGACAAGTTGTTCTTACCGTGAAAAAGCCCTGAGTCCGGGACATCTGACCGGAACCGCCGCAGTGCTTACAGGCTTCGGGCTGCGTCCCCGGCTCACACGCGCTTCCCTTACATTTCGGGCAGATATCCTGCTTTTCAACATCCAGCGTGGTTTCAACGCCGAACGCGGCCTGCATGAAACTGAGCCGGATATCGGTACGCAAATCCGCGCCTTTCTGACTTCTGCCCCGTGAAGATGTCCGTCTTCCGGTGTTAAAGCCGAAAAAGTCTTCAAAAATATCTCCGAAGCTTGAGAAGATATCCTCAAATCCGCTATGTCCGGTAAAGCCGCTGCCTTCAAGCCCCTGATGCCCATATTGGTCATAAATAGCCCGTTTCTGGGGGTCTCTCAGCACCTCATACGCTTCAGAAGCTTCCTTGAATTTTTCTTCAGCCTCTTTGTTGCCCGGATTTTTGTCCGGGTGATATTTCATGGCAAGTTTCCGATAACTCGCTTTGATATCGTTTTCCACAGCGCTGCGGCTTACGCCAAGAGTCTCATAATAGTCCCGTTTGCCTGTCATTGCGTTCCCAATGTCCATCCTTTACAAAGAAAATTTCAGTATTCTAAAATAACGCAAAAATCAGGCTTGTCAATGAAACAGCATGTTTATTTGAATACCTCATCAAAATGCACAGACGGTGGCTTGGCAGGCAGAGGCGTATTTTTTTTCACCGCATCTTTGATATCCGCCTCTGAATCCGGATCACTCCACCAGTACCAATACGCGCCCCGTTCATCGCCGTATTTGTCCAGCACCGTATCCGGCGTTCCGAATTTATTCCAATATAACAGCCTGACATAATTGATATTCCAAAGCAGAACATACGGATAGTCCTCATAAACAATCTTATCTATTTCCCGGCATATCTTATTCCGTTCCGACATATCAAAAACCGCCCGCTGTTTTTCAATCAATTCATCCACACGGGGATGTTTGAAGCCGGTGATATTGTTTCCGCTTTTGCGCTCCGCTTCTTTGGAAGCCCACATGCTTTCCGGGTCTTTGAAAATGACGGAACTCCACGCAGCCCATGTCATCTCATAATCAAATCCTTGCATGTCTTTAGCCCATGCTGCCCAGTCTTTTTTGTCAACTGTCAGTTCAATGCCCACATCTTTGAGGTCTTCGGCATAAATTGCGATGAATTTTTCGCTGGATGCGTCATGGGTCAGAAATTTGAAAGAAAACCGCCTGCCGTTTTTTTCCAGAAAACCGGTCTTGGGATTGACCGTCCATCCGGCTTCTTTCAACAAAGCGCGGGCTTTTCCCTTGTCCATGCGGATAATGGGATTCGGACATGGATTTGCTTTATCATACAAATCCTCAAAATATGAGCGATGCAGAAAATACTGACCGTACATCAGCGTGTTATTCATTTTTTCCCGATTCAGCAGCAGTGTCATGGCTTTGCGAACCCGCACATCGTCAAACGGCGGCTTTCGCATGTTCATCGCAAAACCCTGAAATCCGACAGGCTTGTGATTATACACTTTCTGTTTTATAATCAGGTTGTTGGTAAATTTATCGCCTCCGGTTTCATTAATCCAGATTCTTGCCATATAGACCGGAAACAGATCCAGCAGCCCTTTTTTGAAGGCTTCAAACGCATTTTCCTGCTCGGCAAAGAATTTGAACTTCAGCGTCTTGAAATTGCCATAGCCCTGAAATCGTTTTAATTTTCTGCACCATGCGTCGTCTCTGCGCTCTAAATTGAGAAGAATCCCTTCCTGAATTTCTCCAAGCCGGTATAAACCCGAAACTACCGGAAATTCAAAATTGATTTTATTGAAGTCTTTTCCGTCAAACGCTTTTTTAGGCAGAATATGAAAGCTGCCAGCCGCGCCCAAGTTTTTCCAGTGAACATCTTTGGCACGGAAGCGAATCGTATGCGTGTCCACAACCTCAGCAGATTGAAACCGCTCCATTTCAAGTTTATGCGGACCTGTGATATTTTTGGGATCAAGAATGGTCTGATATGTCCATTTCACATCTTCTGCGGTAATCTCAGAGCCATCGCTCCATTTTGCCCGTTTATCCAGATAAAACGTGAAGGTCTTTTTATCATCTGAAATTGTCCATTTTTCCGCAAGACCCGGATCATAGTCCGCCGTGAGCGGATTCATGGTTAACAGCGTCTCGTACATTGCGCCGAAGATTTCAGCCGATAAGGTGTTGTTATCCAAATAATAATTGAGACTTTTGGGATACTGCCCCGCAAAAATGGAAAACTCGCCCCCGGCTTGGGCGGCTTTTCCGGCAATGGGATTAGGCTTATCTGCCCAGCCCGGTTTTGGGAAAACATCATCTGCGACTGCGGATGACGCATATAGCACTATCAGTGCAAACAATAATTTTTTCATGGTGTATCCTTTCAATATGATTACCCTCTTCCTTCAAGGATCTGAATGTTTCACCATCCATTACCACAAAACTGATCTTCACATGGAATACCGTCCCCGTCGCCATCCAGTTTTGTGCCGGGGCAATTCTCCAGAT
>DYRC01000189.1 GCA_020718925.1 Desulfonema limicola | reverse complement strand
GGGGCAGGGGGAGGGGTGCATAGTGAAAAACATTCTTGTTATTGACGATTCTCCGGTGGTGAGAAATTTTCATATCAATATTCTGAAAGCAGCAGGATTCAGGGCTGACGGTGCGTGCGATGGTTCCGAAGCTTTGGAAAAAGCGCTGAATGCGACATATCATCTGATTCTGTGCGACATCAATATGCCGATTATGGATGGGCTGACTTTTATTCAGCGATATCGGGAATATAATGAGGACGTTCCCATCATCATTATGACCACGCAGGAAGAAGAAGTTCACAGAAAAAAAGGCTATGAATCCGGGGCGAATCTGTATTTTGTCAAGCCGGTCAGACCTGCCAAACTCGTTTTGCATATTCGGATTCTGATAGGAGAAAAACCGTGAAAATTGATACAGAAAACGGGCAGTTGACAATTTCTCTGCCATCAGTATGTACGATTGCGGAAACAGAAGCGGATGCGGATAAACTCAGAACTTTTTTCAAGGAACCTGAAGAAATCATTGTTTATGCTGAAGATGTGGACGAAATGGACACGGCTTATTTTCAATTGCTGCTGTCATTGAAAACAAAAGCATATCATAAATCTGTTCCTTTTTCGGTACAGAGTATGTCGCCTGCGGTGCGGGAGATTATCGCGCTTTACGGCATTGAACTGTCTTGAACCAAGATTCACAAGATTTCAGGATTACCAAGATTGTGTAATCTGTTTTCAATCATGGTAATCTTTTAATCCTGAAAATCCCGGTTCAGACGATTTAAAAGGAGACGTTATGCAGAAAAATATCATGATTGTTGACGATGCCAAATCCATGCGGAGTCTGGTGGCAATGACGCTGAGAAATTCAGGGTATCAGGTGGTAGAAGCCTCAGACGGAGACGAAGCATTGAAAAAAATCGGGGATCAGAAACTTCATCTGGTCATCACTGATTTCAATATGCCCAAAATGAACGGAATTGACCTGATTCGCTCTATCAAATCCGATTCCCGGTATCGCTTTATCCCGGTGGTGATGCTGACGATGATCAACGATGAAGAAAAAAAGCGTCAGGGGCAGATGGCAGGGGCAAAGGCATGGATCGTCAAACCGTTCAAACCCGAAACCATGCTGAATGTTGTCAGAAAAGTTATCGGATAACTCCGGAGCCGGAATTTAAGATAAGGAATGATAATGGATACGCAGACGGATTTTTATCGCAAGCAGTTTTATCAGGAAACGCGGGAGATTCTTGAACAGGTCAGCCGGGACCTTCTTCAGGCGGAAGCTGATCCGGGCAATCAGGAACTCCTGAACGCTATTTTCAGAGGTATCCATACCATCAAAGGCAGTACCGGCGTTTTCGGGCTTGATGAACTTGCCGAATTTACCCATCATCTTGAGGGGGTTCTGAATGCGCTGCGTAACGGCAAAATTGAGCTTGTGCCGGAGCTTGCGGACGCGGTTCTTGCCGGATCTGATCATATCGGCAAAATGATTTATGCGTATGAATCCGGTCAGGCGCCTCCTTCTGATAATGCGTTGTCAGAGCGTTTCAAGTCTTTTTATGCTGAGAGTTCTTATCAGCCGCCGGAAGTACAGCCTTATTCTGTAAATTCCCTTCGGACTGACCCGGAATATGATTCGCTGTCTCAGGAAGTCAGAAGAGCGTTAGAGACCGAAAAACTGCACGGACTTCAGATATTTAAAATATCACTGCACTATACGTCCGAATTGCTTGAAAACGGATATGATCCGCTGATTTTGTTGAAAAATCTCAGAAAAGCATCTGCGGTGTATCATGTCCTGACATCAGATTCGGCTTCAGTTCCGCCGATTGAGCAGTTTGAGCCGTTTGCGCTGTATCTGAATCCGGTGATCTATATCGCCAGTCCGTTGTCAGCAGAAGAAATCCGCAATCTTACGTTTGATCCGTCTCTGATTGAAATTATTGAAATCAATACAGATAATATTCCCGAACCTGAATACAAAGACCCTGCTTCTTTGAAAGAATTTATTATTGATGCGTCAGAAGTGATTGAATCTTTGGAAAAAGCGGTCTTGGAGTATGAAGCGGACGGATCCGCAGAATCGCTGAATCAGTTGTTCAGAGGCGTGCATACAATCAAGGGCGATTCGGATTTTATCGGGCTGCGGGCAATGACGGTGTTTGCCCATAGTTTTGAATCTCTTCTGGAGAATCTTCGTGCCGGAAAGATAAAACGAAATCCGGAAATTACAGATATAATATTGAAAGCTGTTGATTATATTGTGAAGAGCATTTCAGAGCTTGAAAAAGAAGGAAAAATGCCGCCCATGCCGGAGGTGTTTGAAACGCTCAAACGCCGTACTGCTCCGAAATCCGGGCATTCCATACCGGGGCTGCTGCATCTTCTTCCGGCTGATCTGAGAGAAGCGTTTGAGGATCAGGTGGCTCAGTATGAATTTATTCTTTCGGATTATTCCAAACCTCTGCCGCTTGATGAAAAACGCCGAAAAATTATCGGGCGGGCATTAAGAGGGCTGTCTCATGTGTCTGAATTTGCAGGGTTGGACAATCTGCGCGAATATGCTCAGGAAATCATGGCTGCTTCGGAAGCCGGGGAAGATCGGGAATTATGCGAGTTTATTGACGGATTGTCTGATTTCATTGATCGGTCCGAAGCAGAAAGCGTTTCGGAAAAAGAAGAGACGTCTGAATTTTCCGTAATCAAACCTGCCGATGATGTTTTCAAAGAAGTTTCTGTATTGAAAAAAGAGAGTTATGCAGGTCATGAAATTCGCACCATGCGGATAGACGAGCAGAAAGTTGAGCAGTTTACCAACATGGTCAACGAACTGCTCATTGCCAAAAATACCTATTCGCATTTACTGAGCCTTATCAAAGATGACACCGGAGAAAACCGGCAGATTCTCAAAGCCATGAAGGAAAATCTCCGTCTGTTTTCCCGCTTGTCTGATGATATGCACCACGGCGTGATGTCTTTGCGGATGATTCCGGTCAAAGGCATATTTCAGAAATTCACCCGGCTTGTCAGGGACATCAGCAGACGTCAGGGAAAACTCATAGAGCTGATTACCGAAGGCGAAAATATTGACATTGACAAAAAAATAGCCGATATGCTGAGTGAGCCGCTGGTGCATCTGGTCAGAAATGCCTGCGATCACGGCATAGAAACTCCCGAAGACCGGAGAGCCTCCGGCAAATCGGAAAAGGGGCGGATTACGCTGTCAGCTTCTCAGGAAGGCAGCAGTATTCATATCCGGGTCATTGATGACGGAAAAGGGATTGATCGGCAAAAACTCATTGCAAAAGCTGCCGAAGCAGGTATAAAGACAGACGAAAAGGACGATACAGCGGTTCTGAATCTGATTTTCATGCCCGGTATTTCCACGGCATTTGCGGTGTCGGATATTTCAGGGCGCGGCGTCGGCATGGATGTGGTCAGAACGGCTGTGGTGCAGTCATTAAGCGGCAGCGTATCTGCGGCGTCCGAACCGGGAAAAGGCACGGAAATCACGCTCTCCATTCCGACAAGTCTGGGAATTGATTCGGTGTTATTTGTGGAAGCCGGCAAAGCTTCTTATGCGATTCCATTGGAGTATATTGTCGAAACAATGAAGTTTTCTGCTGAAAAGATCAAGAGGGCTGGAAAGCATAAGTTTTTTTATTATCGGGGAGATGTCATTCATACAGAGCGTTTGGAAAATATTTTGTCAGATAGAACATCCGAAATTTCGGATATTTCAAAAGATGAGGAAATTTCTATGGTGATTGTCAGAACCGCTTTGGGAAGATATGGGCTGATCATTGACCGATTGGGAATAAACACGGATGTTGCTATCAGACCGCTTCCCAAAGTTCTTTCGGGAAATCCGATGATCGGCGGGGTCAGCATCATGGGAGACGGAAAAGCATTTCTGGTGCTGAATCCGGATAAATTCTTTTAGGAGAAAGTATTATGGGGATAAACATTGAGTATTTACCTTTCTTTAAAGGCTATCATGGCTTGGGGCAGGCTATTATTGATATATCATCTCTTCAACAATGGCTTGAAAACTTTGAAGATTATAAAGAATTAAAAGAAGCTGTTGAACGGCTAAACGATAAAAACGCACGATATTATACCACAGAACAAGCGGAGTCAGCTCTTGGATTTGGGGACTTTAACCATCTTGAAAATAGGGCATAGAAAAGATGTCTATAAAAGATAGGAGAATTTAATGTCAATACTAAGACTGTTGATTCCGATATTGATTAATATCGTTCCGTCTGCTGTATTTTTCTTTATGATAACCGATATATCAAAGGCGATGATCGGAACGCTGATTATCCTTGTCTGCACGTTTTTATCCCTGAGTCTGTATTCGGGACATAACAAAAAATTTCTGTCATCCTTTGCAAAACTGCTGGCTGATGTCCGAAGGCGTTTGGATGATATTCGGGATAAAACCGAAACAGATACCGTAGCCGTCATTGATCTGTTGCAGAATATTGTCAGAAAAAGCAAGGAAGGCTCTGAAGAAGCGGCGGCGGTAGTGGCTTATTTTATGGGCAGACCGGATGAAAAAACCGATTATTTCGGCGACAGCTATGTCAGCCGTATGCTCAGAGAAAATGAGGCATCTGTATCAAAAGCAGGCAGCGTATTCCGCAATATTGAGGAAATCAACAAAAATTTTCTGGATAATCTGAAGGCTGTTTTTGATAAAGTGGAGGCGATTCACCGCTTTGTCAAAGACATCCGCGAAATTGCGTTTCAAACCCGGATCTTATCTCTGAATGCGGCAATAGAAGCTGCCCGCGCCGGTGAAAACGGACTGTCTTTTTCAGTGGTGGCGGATGAAGTGCGGAAGCTTGCCGACCGCTCCGGTGGAACCGCCTCTCAGATTTCCGATATTGTGGAAGATTCCATGAAGATTGTGGAAAATCTCAGAGACAAAGTGGATCAGCAGATCAATGCCGGAATACTTGCTATGGGCGATACAGAACAGAACCTTAAACATACCTTTGATAAATTCAGAAAATCGGTTGACAGCATTTCCGATGCCATAAAAGTTCTGACGCTGAATTATCAGACCATTTCCAAAGATATTGAAAATGCAACCATATCACTTCAATTTCAGGATATTATCTCTCAGGAAATGGATAAAATCAATACGGATATGATTGCGTTCAAAGATGAATTTGAAAGCAGTCATTCTTTTAAGAAAGCGGCAATATCATCCTCTTCCTCCGCAGAAAAGCGTTTGCATAAGAAATTGCCTGCTGTAAAGGAACATGAGGATAATGTGGAATTTTTCTGACTTACCTAACCCCCCTGCCCCCCTTCCCTGAAAGGGAAGGGGGGAGAGAGAAGTCGGATATGCTGCAATAGCTCCTCTCTCCGCTTCGGGGAGGGGCTGGGGGAGGGGTAAGGGGGGGGGGAGAGATCGGATATGCTGCAATAACTCCCCTCTCCGCTTCGGGGAGGGGCGGGGGAGGGGTAAGAGGGGTAAATGACTTCCAAAAATATCGTAATCGGACAAAAAGTAAGTGAAACAAAGGTTAAGATTGCTAAAAAGTTACGCCGAAATATGACTGACGAAGAAGCTGTCTTATGGGAATATCTGAAGGCAAATCGCCTGAACGGTCTGCATTTTCGCCGTCAGCAAATCATAGACGGATTTATTGCGGATTTCTATTGTCATTCCGAAGGAATAGTGATTGAAGCAGACGGTGATATTCATGAGCAACGGACAGGATATGATGTTGAAAGAGATCGGATTTTGTCTGCAAGAGGACTTAGGGTATTTCGTGTAAGAAATGAGGAAATCCGAAATAGTCTTACCGATGTTCTTGAACATATTGTAAATTTATGTAAAACCTAACCCCCCTACCCCCCTTCCCTGAAAGGGAAGGGGGAGTAAACAGAAGACTCCCCTCTCCGTTTCGGGGAGGGGCCGGGGGAGGGGTAATGAAGTCAAACGCCCCCCTCTCCGTTTCGGGGAGGGGCTGGGGGAGGGGTAATGCTTACATCTGCAAAAAAAATCGGCAACAAGGTGCTGCTTAAAGTTCATGAAAATATCGCTGACATGAAAACCGGCGAGGAATTTAAAGCCGCACTCATGGAACTTTATAATAAAGGAGAAAAAGAAATCGTGCTGGATTTCGGGAACATCAATCTGATTACCAGTCACGGAATCGGAAAAATCCTGATGTTTTACAAGCGATTCAAGGAAGTCGGCGGAAATATTTATGTAGCACCGATGAGAGGTTCGATGAGAGAAATCTTTGAAACGCTCATGCTGGATAACATTATTCCTGAAATAAATATCGGTGATTAAAAAGGAGAAACTATGCCACAAAACACTTTACAACAGAAGGTCGCGCAGATGATGACTGACAGAAGCAAAGAAATTTTAAAAGCATGGTCGGAAAGATTGCGGTCTCTCTTGCACCCGAATACACTCAGAGCCATCGGAGAACATCATCTTGCCTCTCAGATGGAAAACCTTCTGGGTTCTCTGATTGCTTCTATGCTATCCGGCAGTTCTGAAGATATTCATGAACCTGATTTTGCAAACACACTTGAAGCTCTTCGGAATATCAGCGCGTACAATGCAAGGCTGGGGATTTCACCGGTGGAAACCGCCTTATTTGTCATGTCGCTGAAAGATGCTCTGCTGAGTTTTCTTCAGGAAGAGTTCGGAAAAGATCCGATGGCGTTGAATGCCGAAATTATCCGGCTCAATCAGATTTCTGACAAAATGGCTTTGGCAACGTATGAATCATTCACAAAAGCAAGAGAAGAAATTATTTCCCAGCAGAATCAGACCATTCTGGAGCTTTCTACGCCTACGGTCAGATTGTGGGATAAAATCCTGCTGATGCCGCTGATCGGTGTTGTGGATACCATGAGGGCTTCTCAAATCATCGAAACCCTGCTTCAGGCGATTGTTGAAACCGAATCCCATGTAGCCATTCTGGATGTAACCGGCGTTCCGATCATTGACACGCAGGTGGCGCAGCATCTGATGAAAACCATCGTTGCTGCAAAAATGCTCGGCGCAGGCGTGATTGTAACCGGCATCAGCCCGGATATGGCGCAGACAATGGTAAAATTAGACATTGATCTGGGGGCAGTAAAAACCTGCGGAACGCTCAGAATCGGCGTGGCAGAAGCTTTTCGGATTATCGGCAAAAAAGTCATTTAGGAGAGGCTGATGAAAATTCCCATAATGAAACTCAGGGGCATTCTGCTGACCTCTATCCCGGAGGAACTGACGGACGAAGACGCCATAAATTTTCAGGGCGATCTGCTTCATCAGGTCAATTATCATGAATCAAGAGGCGTGGTTCTTGACATCAGTGCGCTTGAGATTGTGGATTCTTTTATGGCAAGAGTCATCAATGAGACCGCCGATATGGTCAGGCTTCTGGGCGCAGAGATTATGTTATGCGGCATGAATCCTTCTGTGGCAATGACTCTGGTTGAAATGGGGCGGGAGCTTATCAATGTGAAAACCGCTCTGAATGTGGAACAGGGCTTTGAGATTATTCTCGCATTACTTGAAAACGAGGATATGGAAGGAGTTTCATGAGCCATGTTATTATTGATATAAACACTCAGAAAGATATTATCACCGCACGACAAAATGCCAGAGATATGGCAAAAGATATGGGGTTCAAGCTTGCAGATCAGACCCGGCTTGCGACTGCGATTTCCGAGTTGACCCGGAATGTGATTCAATATGCTGTCAAAGGTCAGTGCAGAATATCAGACGCCTCTGATGATACTTATATGCGGGTGAAAGTAGCGGTGGAAGACCACAGACCCGGCATCCCGGATATTGAGAAAGCCATGACTTACGGATATTCAACGGGGCGCGGATTGGGCGCGGGGCTGCCCGGATCGAAAAGTCTTGTTCATGAATTTCATATCGAATCCAAGCCCGGCTATACCAAAGTTACGGTAAGTATGAAAAAGAAGCGATAAGGATA
>DYRC01000015.1:21461-26791 GCA_020718925.1 Desulfonema limicola | reverse complement strand
AGAAAAATATCTTATCGCCCTTTTGATGAAAAATATGTTTACTACGATACTAAAATCGTTGAGCGATCCAGAGAAAAAGTCATGCAACACTTTCTCAAAGGCGAAAATGTGGGCTTAGTATCAATCAGACGCTCAAGAAGTATTAGCGATTGGAATGAAGTTTTTGTTTCAAAAGAAATGATTTCTGGCTCAACCTGTATTTCTTCCTTAGACATAAACTATGTTTTCCCTCTCTACCTCTATCCCGAAATCACAGGGCTGACGAGTAAAGACGAAAACACCAATCGAAAGCCGAACTTAAACAAAGAAATCGTACAGAAAATTGCCGATAAACTCGGTTTGAAATTCACTGATGAAAAAGAAGACAAAGCGGGAACATTCGCCCCGATTGACATTCTGGATTATATTTACGCGGTGCTGCATTGTCCGTCATACCGTGAAAAATACAAAGAATTTCTGAAAATTGATTTCCCGCGCGTACCATATCCCCAAGATGCACAAACTTTTTGGCAATCGGTAAAATTCGGCAGTGAACTGCGCCTGTTTCATCTGCTTGAACATCCGAAAACGGATCAGTTTATCACCAATTACCCGAAAACCGGAAGCAATCTGGTCGTTAAAATCCGATATGAATCCGGCAAAGTACGGATCAACGAAGAGCAGTATTTTGACAAAGTGCCGCAGATTGCGTGGGAATTTTACATCGGCGGTTATCAGCCTGCTCAGAAATGGCTGAAAGATCGGAAAGGCAGAATCTTGACGGCTGAGGATATTGAGCATTATCAGAAGATTATTGTTGCTCTGACAGAAACCGACCGCCTGATGAAAGAGATTGACGAGGCGGCGGGTTTCTGATTCAATAAACAATGGAGGTAAATAATGGATACATTAAGCACTGCAAAAGAAATTCTTTTCAAAGAAGGTTATGGATTTCCTGAGAAATTTATTCAGGATTGCGCCCTGATGATCGCATTGTCAAAAATAGAACAATACAGATCTGAATGTGATTTCTTTGAGCATAAACACTTGGTGAAACTTGAAAAATTTGAATTTTCTCTGAGGCAGGTAAAAGGAGAAGAAGATTTTAAAAAAGAAGAAGACCTTGATGATTGGGAATTTGCGTTCAACGCCTTGAAATGGTGGGAGAAAAAAGCTGATGAGCTTAGAATTTCATAAAACTGTCAAACAATATGACGATATTATTTCATCTTATCAGATCATACGTTTTGAACTGGCAGGCACTTCATTGAAATTACGGGCAGCTATCGAATTTACAGACGCTTCAATACTTCATATTCGGGAAACTGTAATAAACGGGATAACGCGCAAGTATGCCTATCATTGG
This sequence comes from Desulfonema limicola, assembly GCA_020718925.1. Classification (GTDB taxonomy): domain Bacteria; phylum Desulfobacterota; class Desulfobacteria; order Desulfobacterales; family DYRC01; genus DYRC01. Next base: position 25,446 of record DYRC01000015.1, on the reverse strand, counting down.
CAGGATAAAAATGAAAACACGATTATAAGATGGGATAACGCGCCGGACTGGGATGTCATCACTTTTCCTCATCATAAGCATATCGGCATGGAAAATCAGATTGAGCCATCGTATGAACGGAATATTGAACAAATTCTGAGTGTAATATCTGAACATATCAGAATCTGATGAAAGAGATTGACGGAATTTTTTCGTGAAAAGGAGAAAACCCATGAGTAATATCGTATCAAACCATGAATACAGACAGTGGCTTACGGATTTGAAAAGCCGTATCCGAAGCAGCCAGATAAAAGCCGCCTTATCGGTGAACAGCGAGCTTATTTCGCTTTATTGGGATTTAGGCAGAATGATTGTCGAAAAACAGTCGCAGAGCCGATGGGGAAGCAAACTGATTGAGCAGTTGGCAAAAGATTTGAAAGCCGAATTTCCTGATATGAGCGGCTTTTCAACAAGGAATTTATTTTTCACCAGACAATTTTATCTGTTTTATTCCAATCCTGAATCTGTGCAACAAGTTGTTTCACTATTTGAACATGGAAAAAAGCAACAAGCTATTGGAACTATTAGAGATAAAAAAGTCCCACAACTTGTGGGAAAATCAGAAAACGAAATTGTGAACCAAATTGGATCACAATTGAAATTTGTAGAACAACTTGTTCACCAAATTCCTTGGCGACACCATGTTCTGATTTTGCAGAAAACAAAAGACCCGGAAGAAGCTGTTTTTTACATCAGAGAAACCATTAACAACAACTGGAGCCGCAATATTTTGGGCATACAGATAGAATCCGGGTTGTATCGCAGGCAGGGGAAAGCGGTTTCAAATTTTTCGATCACACTCCCGAAACCGCAATCCGACTTAGCCACACAAATCCTGAAAGACCCGTATAATTTCCAACGCCGAGCGGTAAACCGCCCGGCTAGAAGCCGAAGCCTGCTTAAGCAGGCTTGAGCTTTCAGCCCTGAAATTTATTTCGGGGCGTAAAAAGGCAGAAAAAACGGACTTCGGAAAGAGGTCTACGGTGTCAGCGAATTCCGCTTTAACGAACTTCCTGCTGACATTCAACGGCAGATGCCTACCGTAGAAGAATTGGAACATGAACTTTTTAGTAAGGATGATTTCAATGATGAGTAATTATAAAAATATGCCAAATATCAAACTCAAAATTTTTATGGCATAATTTTCGTATCGTTGTTATGATCTGTCAGCTTGCTTTAACATTGATCTACGAATCTGCTTCAATCATAGGAGAAAAAAGCCATGTCATTACAAAGTGATTTTGAAAGGGCTGTTGCTGTCGGGCGCCCGCCGAATATCGTGAAACTTTTCCCAAATTCCAAGGCATTGATCGTATCCGGCAAATTCATTGATCTTGCCATGATGCAGAAAGGAAAAGCCATTTCCATTGCGGCAAATGGCAGAAATGCCTTTGTTATCCGGGGTGCGCTGCGAGCCGCGCAACGGGCAAATTCCGTGCTGATTATTGAAATCGCCAAATCCGAAGGCACTTATTGTGCGGTTAATTTCTGGAATATCGCCCGAATTGTTGACGCATTCTGCAATGAAATGAAGATCACGGTGCCGGTGGCGATTCATGCGGATCATTACGGCATCAAAAACGAAAAAGACGTTGCCATTGCCAAAACAGAAATTCCTTCCATGTTTGATGCGGGCATTACGTCAATTGCGATTGACGCATCTCACAGACCCGATGATCAGAATCTGCTGTCAAATATTGAGCTTTATCCGTTTGTGCCGACATGGGCGGGCTATGAAACCGAAGTCGGGGAAATCAAAGGCAAAGAAGGGCTTTCCACGGTTGAAGAAGCATTGTTTCTGATTCAGGGCTTGAACGCGCACGGCATTTTTCCGAATTGGATCGCGCTCAATAACGGCACAACTCACGGCATTGAGGAAAGCTCTCAGGGCATTCAGGTGGACCTGACCAAAGCTATCCATGAGGCAGTGTCGCCCTACAAAGTCTCCGGCGCACAGCACGGCACATCCGGCAACAGTTCAGAGCGTCTGCGGGATATTGCCCAGAATACCCGAACCACCAAAGCCAATGTTGCCACCGCGCTTCAGATGATTTCATGGGGATTGGAGGTCAATGATTACGGCAACGCGCAATTGGATAAAGACGGTAATTTTATCAAGGTGAAGGATGCAGGCGCCGGTGAAGAGGCGTGGGCGGAGATGGTGGCGTATGCACAATCAAAGGGCTTGAAAAAAGGCGATTATAAAAAACTCAATCTTCCGTTTGAAAGCAAGCTGTCAGCACAGCCGCAGGCGATCAGAGACCGCATGGCAAAGCGCGTGGAAGAGTTTATCTATGGAATGCTGACAACGGTGTTCAATGCTCAGGATACCGCGCAGATTGCGATTGATCTGATTTTAAAAGCAAATCTCTATGATCCGGGAGCAAAAGCCGGGCGGATTGAGAATCCTGCGGATTGGACATTGGCAAAAATCACGGAAAAGGCAGCGGCAATATCCGGTCCCAAAGGACCTCAGGGCAATTTTGACGATTAAGGAGGATGTGATGCCGATCTCCGCTTATCAGGTCTTAAACGTGCTGAATAACTACTCGCGGCAGATCATTTTCGATAAACAAGGCGGGCAGGAAAATCGCCGTATTGTCCGATTTGAGGTAATGCGGCAATCTATCATAGAGAAAGTATCCGGCGATCTGATCCGCAGTATCACGGAAACATTTGCCAAACAAAAAGAGGAATTCGATGACACAAAAGATCATCTGCCCAGGATTTGAATTTTCGGGCGTGGCTGCCGGTCTTAAAAAAAACGGCGGAAAAGATTTGGGATTGATTTATTCGGATGTGGTTTCCCGGGTTGCCGGGATATTTACCACCAACCATGTCAAAGCCGCGCCGGTGCTGCTGGATATGGAGCGCATCAATGCGGGAATCTGTAAAGCCGTGATTGTCAACAGCGGCAACGCCAATTGCTGCACGGGTGAGCAGGGCATGACCCACGCGCTTGCCATGACCCGCTATGTGGCAGACAAGCTCAATATTGTCGAAGCAATGGTACTCGCAGCCTCTACCGGCGTTATCGGCGTACCTATGCCGATTGAAAACATAGAGGCAGCATCAACGGATCTGATTAACGATCTGATGCACGAGGGGATTGAAGATTTTGCCAGCGCGATTATGACCACAGACACAATCCCAAAAATTGTCAGCCGTCAGGGAAGCATCAACGATAAAACCTTTACCATTACGGGCGTTGCCAAAGGCGCGGGAATGATCTGCCCGAATATGGCAACCATGCTGTGCTTTATCTGCACGGATGCGGATGCGGAGGCTCCGGTATTGAAGGAGTCGCTGATGGCAGGCGTGGACAAATCCTTTAATCGGATTACCATTGACGGGGACACCAGCACCAATGATACAGTGCTGCTCATGGCAAACGGCGTTTCCGGCGCGAAAATCCTCGGTGCGGCGGAAAAAGAGGCATTTCAGGCGGTGTTGGATGAGGTGATGCTCTCTTTAGCCAAACTGGTGGTCAAAGACGGCGAAGGCGCGACCAAACTGGTTGAGATTGTTGTCAAAGGCGCGTTGTCAGATAAAGATGCCCGCACAATTGCCCAGACCGTTGCCAATTCCAATCTGGTGAAAACCGCATTGTTCGGTCAGGATGCCAACTGGGGAAGGATCCTTGCTGCTGCCGGCAGAGCGGGCGTTCCCATCGAACCCAACCGCATTGATCTGTATTTTAATGATGTTCTGATGGTTAAAAAAGGCACAAGCTGCGGACAGGCTGCCGAAGCCGAAGCCACAAAAGTGTTGAAAATGCCGGAATTTTCCATTACGATTGATCTGCATATAGGAAAAGCCGGGTTTTCCGTATTTACCTGTGATTTTTCCATTGATTACGTCAAAATCAACGCAGATTATCGTTCATGAAAGTTTTTTCACACCTGCGGGTAGTTTTCTGCAAAGAAGCTGATCGCTGCTTTCAGGG
>DYRC01000015.1:0-21361 GCA_020718925.1 Desulfonema limicola | reverse complement strand
TTTTTTCACACCTGCGGGTAGTTTTCTGCAAAGAAGCTGATCGCTGCTTTCAGGGACTACCCGATATTCACTCAATGTGATGTGAAAATTAAAATGATTACTGATGTTTAAAAGTCTGATATTGCAAAATTTCGGAGCATTTACAAACTGAAGAAATAATTGCTATGAAGAAGCTTTCAACCAAATGGTTTTTAAAATGGTCTGAGAAAGTCGGATTGAAAAAACAGAATTTGCTTGATGCGATCAGAGATTTGGAAGCGGGATTATCCGCAGTTGATCTGGGCAGCAATCTGTTCAAGGTTCGTGTCAGACGTGAGCATCGTGGAAAAAGTTCGGGTTTCAGAACCATCATTGTCTTCAGGGAAGACGACAGAGCTGTTTTTCTTTTCGGCTTCGGAAAAAATGAAAAAGAAAATATTGATAAAAACGAGTTGCGGTATTTCAAAAAATTGGGCAGAGATATTTTGTCGTTAAGCTCCGAACAACTCGAAAAGGCAATATCACAGAAAGTCTTGGCTGATATAGAGGTGATCGAATGAGAAAATCAGTAAAAGAAGCCATCGGAACAACCGTTCAGGATATGCTTGAATCCGGTCTTAAATCTTCATTTACAAAAAAAGAACTTGATTCACTCGGAGTAAAAATTCCGAAAATTGTAATAACATCGGCACAGATCAGAGAAATCAGAAAAAAGACGAATCTGAGTGAGAACGTATTTGCAAAATTGTTAAGTGTCAGTCCGTCATCTGTCAGAAAATGGGAGCAGGGAATAAAAGTTCCGAGAGGATCGGCAAAAGTTCTGCTGGAACTTCTTAATAGATCCCCCCACCTTCTTGATTACAGAATCGAAGGCTGATGTGAAATTACGTTTAAGGCTTGCAGCTTTCTGAAAAATATTACATTAAAAAACAATATGTTAAATGGCTTCTGATTTATGAGTCTGATACGATTACAGAAATTTCTCTCCCTGGCAGGATCATGCTCCAGACGCCGGGGGGAGGAATATATTCAGCAGGGACGGGTTCGGGTCAACGGACAGATAGTTACGGTTCTGGGAACAAAAGTTGATTCAGACACGGAGCAGGTGGAACTTGACGGGCATCCGGTTCAGCTTCAGCGTGAAAAAATTTACATCGCGCTCAATAAGCCGGTCGGATATGTCAGCACCTGCGATCAGCCCGGTGATAAGATTGTGCTGGATCTGATTCCTATTGATGAGCGGATTTATCCCATCGGGCGGCTTGATAAAGATTCTACCGGGCTTCTGCTTTTCACCAATGACGGCGATCTTCATCTCAGATTATCTCATCCGTCTTATGACCATGAGAAAGAATATGAGGTCAGTACCCGAAACCCGCTGCCAGATGGCGCGTTAAACCATCTTGCCAAAGGGCTTCATATTATGGGTGAAAAGACCCGTCCGGCAAAGGTGAAAAAACTCTCGCCCACTGTCTTTCGGATGATTCTGAAAGAAGGAAAAAACCGGCAGATTCGGCGCATGGTCGCTAAGGTGGGCGGTCATGTTATCGCGCTTAACCGCATCCGCATTGCCGATATTCATATCGGAGAGCTTGACCATGGACAGTGGCGGCATCTTACGGATAAAGAAAAACAATCGCTGGTATTGCCTGTGCATTGATAAGCAGATCAAAGTTCTCATTGACCCTTTTACACTTCTACTATATGATATATTTTTTTAAAATACATAAAGGCGGTTTAATGGGCGGATTCAACATTTTTGTGATGCGGGCGGTTTTGGGCGCAGGATTTGCGGTGGTGCTGATGCGGATGTTTTATCGGAATGCACATCCGGTCTATATCGCAGGACTGGCGATGTTCATGATCGGCGTGGCATATCTTCTGGAATACTGGCGGAATCGGAAATCAGGGCGTTAAAGGGGTGTTGGTGAAACAGATCATTCTGGGAACTGCGGGACATATTGATCACGGCAAAACTTCGCTGATCAAAGCCCTTACCGGCGTCAATACCGACCGGCTCAAAGAAGAGCAGGAGCGAGGCATTACGATTGAGCTTGGCTTTGCCGATCTGGATCTGCCGAGCGGTCAGCATGTAGGGATTGTGGACGTGCCTGGGCATGAGAAATTTGTCAAAAATATGGTGGCAGGCGCAACCGGCATTGATATTGTGGCAATGGTCATTGCGGCTGACGAAGGCGTGATGCCCCAGACCCGCGAACATTTAGAAATCTGTGAAATGCTTGATATTCAGCATGGGCTGGTCGTGCTGACCAAAACCGATCTGGTGGATGAAGAGTGGCTGGAATTGGTTAAAGAAGACATTAAAAGCTTTGTGCGGGGAACCTTTTTGGATGGCAAACCCATTGTGCCGGTATCGTCTGTAACCGGGCAGGGGCTGCCGGAATTTATCAGAATTTTAGATGAACTGAGTGCGGAAGTGCCGCAGAGAGCCTATACCGGACTGTTCCGGCTTCCGGCGGATCGGGTGTTCACCATGAAAGGGTTCGGGACGGTCATCACCGGTACGCTGATTTCCGGCAAAGTTCGGATCGGCGATACCGTGATGCTGTATCCATCCGGCGTGGTGTCAAAAGTCCGGGGCGTTCAGACGCATAATGAAAGCGTGGAAGAAGCTTTAGCCGGAATGCGGACAGCCATTAATTTTCAAGGACTTGAAAAAACTGCGGTGAATCGCGGAGATGTGATCTCAAGCCCTGACGGACTCAGAGCAAGCTATATGATGGACGTATCTCTGCGTTTTTTAGACAGCAACAAAAAGCCGATTAAAAACCGCACCCGGATACGCTTTCATGCCGGAACCAGCGAAATCATGGGGAATCTGATTCTCTTGGAGCATGAAGAACTTGCTCCGGGCGAGACAACTGTGGCGCAAATCCGGCTGGATACGCCGCTCACGTTAGTCAGAGATGATCGGTTTGTGATTCGCAGTTATTCGCCGGTCAGGACTATCGGCGGCGGATTTGTTCTCAATCCGATTCCGCAGAAACATAAGCGGTTCAAAGCTCCGATCATTGAAGGATTGAAGGGGCTTATTCGCTGCACTCCTGAAGAGATGATTCTGTATCATGTAAAAGAATCGGATTATGCGGGGCTTTCTCTGGCTGATCTGAAGATTATGAGCAATCTGCCGGATAAATCACTTCAGACCGCAATTCAAAGCCTGTTATCTGCCAAAAAGCTGATTCAGGCAGATAAAGAAAATACAATATATATTCATCAGGAAATATTTGAAATACTCAGAAACGAAGCGGTTTCTTACCTTAAAACATATCATCAGGCAAATCCGCTCAAAGCCGGGATGCCCAAAGAAGAACTGAAATCCAGACTGCCTTCGGCGGTGAGTTCCAAATTATTCAACCTGCTGATGATTCGCATGGGCAAAGACGGCGAAATGATTCAGGAAGGTGAAACCATCCGCATGGCGTCTCATACGGTATCTTTAAAGACAGATCAGGCGGATATTCATAAAAAAATTCTGGAAGCATACATCAAAGGCGGGCTGACACCGCCCTATTTCAAGGATATCTGCCTATCTTTTGATCTGAATGAATCAAAAGCCAAAGAAATTCTGATGGTTCTGGTCAAAGAAGGCAAGATTGTCAAACTCAAGGAAGAGTTATATTTTCATACCCGGTCAATTGAGGAAGTAAAAAGCAGGCTGACGGATTTTCTGATAAAACATGGCGAAATGACTACTCCGCAGTTCAAGGATATGGTCGGGGTATCCCGCAAATATCTGATTCCCCTGCTTGAATACTTTGATGCTAAAAATATTACCATTCGGGTCGGAGATCTGCGAAAACTCAGAGTCTGATAAACCATGTTTGTCGGAGAAGAGAAAATAATAAAATTCAGCATATTGAAGGAGAAGATAATGGATGAACTGAAAGACAAAACCGATACTCAGCAAGAGGTCAGAAGCGATGAGGCTGAGAAAAAACAGACAAACAAGATGCTTGCAATGCTGATGACCCCAAAGGTGATCGGCGGTATTGTAGGAACGCTGGTCGTATTATGGCTGTTCAGCGTGGTGATCGGCTTTTTTCAGAAAAAACCCGCGCCCGCAGTAGGAATGAGCAGCGGTATTGACGTTCAGACCGGACCCATCAGACCTATGACGACAAACTCCAAACCTGAATCACCCGTTATGCCTATGCAGAGGCCGGTTCAGCCGGAGGTTCAGCCGTCCAAATCCGTGGCAGGATACACCCCTTATTCAATCCCGAAAACATCGGAGGAAAACAAAGCTGCGGCGGATAACCTCAAACGGACAATGACCGCAGTGATGGGATCAGGTCAGCGGATCAAAGGCGTTGCTTTTCTGACAGCAGCCATAGAACCGATTGATTATGAACTGAATAAGCGGTGGTGGGGATGGAGAAGCAATGACCTTATTGAGCCTACGGACAATGTGAATAAGTTCCAGCTCGGCGTACTTGAAGTAACCCGCCGAACTGCTGTGCATCTGGCTCAACGGATTTCGCGCACCGGCAATACCGCAGTCATTGATCCTGATCTTGAACAGGCAATGAACCGGCTGATGGTCAAGGCAAATCAGTGGTGGCTTCCGTCTGCCGAATCCCAGTATCAGGACGCTATTAACGGGTACAAAAATTTTATCAAAAAATTGGAAAAAGGAGAGGCTGCGATTTATACGCGTGCGGAAAACCTTGAGCCTCTGCTTCAGTCCTATGCGGATCTGCTTGGCGCATGCGATCAGAATCTGGTCAAATCCATGGAAGAAGACGGAAAAAGCGTCAGTTGGTTCAAGGTAGATGACTATTTTTATTATTCTCAGGGCATTGCCAGCGCGATAAAGACCATGCTGATCGCCATCCGGGAGGATTTCAGCGAAGTGTTGGTTAAAATGCAGGCTATGGAAGCGATGGATCACGCTATCGCATGGAACGGCAGAGCCACTGAAATCAAGCCGCTGATTGTTTTGGACGGCGGAGCGGGCAGCATCTTTGCCAATCATCGGGCAAATATGGCAGCACCTATCAGTCATGCCCGGTTTTATGTCGAAGTCATGATCAAAGCGGTTACCGCCGGACGCACCGGATGATAATATAAAAGGGACGGTATTCAACCGCCGTCCCGTCTTTGTGACCGTGAAATCTTTTTATCTCATCAAACCTTATCTTAAAGAAAGACGCTGGTTTATCCTAGCCGGATGTATCTGCCTGCTCGGCGTGGATACCATGCAGTTGATTCTGCCGCGCATTGTCAAACGGGTTGTGGACGATCTTGCGTCTTTGCAGTTGACCGTGCCGGGGCTGGCGGTTCACGCGCTTGAAATTACCGGGCTTGCCATTTTTGTCGGCATATTCCGCTATGGCTGGCTGCGCTGTATTATCACCTCATCCAGACGGGTGGAAGAAGGGCTTCGCAATCGGTTGTTTGCACATCTTCAAACACTGTCTCCGTCATATTTCAATACCGTGAAAACCGGAGACCTTATGGCGCACGCCACCAGCGACATTCAGCATATTCAGATGGCGACCGGCATGGGCATGGTGGCATTGATAGATGCAACTTTTCTGGGTATCACCGGGATTGCGTTTATGAGTTATATCAATGTAAAACTTACTTTTTTTGCGCTTATGCCTGCTCCGTTTGTGGTTTTAACTTCCAAGTATTTCGGAAAAAAGATTCATTCCGGGTATCGGGAAATTCAGGTTTCTTTTTCCGAAATGACCGAAATGGTCAGGGAACAGCTTGCAGGCATCCGAGTGATCAAGGCATACAACAAACAGGCTGACGCACTTGGCAGATTGAAAGAAAGCTCTGACATGTTTGTTAAGAAAAGCATGACATTGGCAAAAATCAGAGGCTTATTTTTTCCGATGCTGACATTTTTGTCAAATTTAAGTCTTGTTGTCGTGATTTATCTGGGCGGCAGACAGACTATTTTTTCAATCATCACGCCCGGCGATTTTGTCGCATTTATGTCTTATATGGGATTGCTGACATGGCCCATGATGGCATTGGGCTGGACTACGAATCAGATTCAGCGCGGCTCTGCCTCGTTGGATCGTATCCATGAGATTTTGTCTATACGCTCTGATATTGCTGATACGCCTGACGCGGCTTCTTTGTCCGAATTTTCAGACAGAATTGTTTTTGAAAATGCTGGTTTCTCATACAGCCCGGATCGATCAGATGTTTTAAGCGGCATTTCGCTCGAACTCAGACAGGGGCAAATGCTGGGGATTATCGGTCCTCCGGGGGGCGGCAAAACCAGCCTGCTCAATCTGATTCCGCGTCTGTATGACGTATCCCAAGGCAGGATTTCCATAGACGGACATGATCTGAGAGCGGTAAAAGCTGCCGATCTCAGGCATCTGATGGCATTTATGCCGCAGGAGCCGTTTCTGTTTGACGGCACCATCCGGGAAAATATCACCTTCGGCAATCAGGATATTCCGGAAGAGCGGCTGCAATATGCCATTGATGCCGCAGAACTTGCCCAGACTCTCAGACATTTTCCTAATGGGCTTGATACGCTGGTCGGCGAAAAAGGCGTGATTCTTTCCGGCGGACAAAAGCAGCGGATTACGCTTGCCCGCGCCTTGCTGCACCCCAAGCCCATCCTGATTTCAGACGATCCGATCAGTCAGGTGGATATGGAAACCGGCGCCCGAATCATCACGGCGATTCGCAGCATGATCGGACATTGTGCGATAGTCCTTGTGTCTCACCGGCTTTCCGCCGTCCGTTTTGCAGATCGGATTATTGTCATTGAAAACGGGCGCATCACGGAATCCGGCACCCATGAGAGCCTGATGGCAGACAACGGCTATTATGCCCGAACTTTCCGAATGCAGCAGATTGAAGAAGAACTGGGGGAGGGCGCGTGAGGTTTTTTACGGATTATCTTGAAGTTGAAGATCGGATCCGGATTCGTTACGGCGTCTGGTTTTCCGATATAGAAAAAAAGCGCGGCAGCGTGTTGCTGTTAAACGGCAGGTCTGAATTTTTGGAAAAACACGAAGAAACCGTCCGCGAACTTGTTCAGAAAGGGCATGATGTGTTCAGCTTTGACTGGCGCGGACAGGGGCTTTCATCCCGAATGCTTTCCAATCGTCATAAAAGCTTTGTAGAAAATTTTTCGGATTATGTAAAAGATATGGAATCGTTTGTGCGCCGGATGGTGCTGCCCCGGGCTGTCCGTCCTCTGACAATTTTGTCGCATTCTATGGGCGGTCATATTGCCATCCGCTTTCTGCACGATTATCCGGGACTGATTGATCGGGCAATCTTGGTTTCGCCGATGCTTGATATTCGGACATTTCCTTATCCCGAATGGTTTGTAAAAGGCTTGACCCGGTTTGCGGTCAGATTCGGATACTCTCAGAGTTATGCACTCGGACGCGGGGATTACAAACTGATCCGGTTCAGAAACAATAAGCTGACTTCGGATCCCAAGCGGTTTTCAGATGAGCTTATGGCAATTAAAAAAAATCCTGATCTGGCGCTCGGCGGCGTTACTTACGGATGGCTGTCTGCTGCCTTTGATTCGATAAATATCATTTCACAGCCCGGATATGTTGAAAAAATTAAAATTCCGATTCTGATGATAGGCGCGGTGAAAGATCGGGTAGTTTCTTCAATATTGCATCGCCGTACATCACTCAGGCTTGAAAATTGCAAAGCGGTTTTTCTTCCAGACGCCAGACATGAGATTCTCAAGGAATCGGATGAAATTCGACAGATATTTCAGAACGTATCTGACCAATTTATGGCTGAATCTGACCAACCAACCCCACCCCCAGCCCCTCCCCTGAAAGGAGAGGGGAGACCCCACCCCAGTTCTCCCCCCCTTCCCTTTCAGGGAAGGGGGCTGGGGGGTTAGGTAACATTCAGATTGACTTTTATGCAGAATATGTAATAATCAAAGCTTCTGATTCAGAAGAGAAAAAAACAGCATAAAAATTTTCAATCGGGAGATGAATGCCATGTCAACAAAGCCTGCGCCCAAACCGTCTCAGAAAAATCTGGTGACTATGGTTCTGGTAGCTCTATGGGTGGTCGCACTCATAGCTCTGTTTATGTTTTTCAACAAACCGAAAGAGTTGGACGAAAGACTTACAAAATTGGAAGCCCGATCCGGAACTGTCAGCGGCAAGATCAATCCGGTCGGCGGAGATCAGATTGCCGATATTGCCAAAAAGATCGCATCTTTTGAAAAACGCTTTGAAGAATTGGACAAAAAAATCAGTGCGGAAGCCGCAGAGCAGAATAAAAAGTTTGATGCTATGAGCGGACGGCTTGATAATGTTGAATCAAGATGTGCCGGGAAACCCTGCGCGGATGCCAAATCGCCGAAAGTTGAGGGGGAAAAGAAAACAGACCTGGCAGCTAAGCCTAAAGCTGTGCGTAAAAAGGTGGCGCGGAAGAAAAAAAGAGACCCCGTATTCTCTTACGGCGCACCGCCGTCTTATCCGCCAAGTTCTTATCAGCCGGCACAGCCGCTGCCCCAGGAGGAGATCAGGCGTGAAAGTCCCCAGCAATACAGGGAAGAGAGGAATCATGCCATGCGGGTCAATCATGGGGACTCCCTGTATGACATCAGCAGCAGAACCATTCCTGCCAGCGGGCTTCCGCCCGGCTATATGGACCCGGTTAAAAAATTGGCGCCCGGCGCGGCAATTCATCCTGTCCGGGAAAGCGCGAGACGTTATTAAAAAAATTAATAGCGGCAAGTTAAGAGACGTTATTAAAAAAATTAATAGCGGCAAGTTAAAAAGCTTGAAAACCGACAATGCCTTCGCATCTTTTTAAAAGCGAAGGCAAGGGGAAAGCCTTTTGCAGCCTGATGGTACGATAATTGCATAAAAAATCATGCAATTGTCGTCAATTATTCGGTCATTTGGAAAAAATATTGACTTATGGGGAAAAAATATATAAAAAATGCCGCTTAAACAGCATTTTTTATAACGCTGTCTCAGAGCAGCGGGGAGAGAAGTATAACATATTGAATATGAAGAAAAACGGAATAAAAATCGGTCTGGTGTCGGTGCTGCTGTCCGCGATGCTTTTCAGCGGATGTACAAGTCAGTATCGGGTGGATTTGGTAAAACAGAGACGCGATAACCTTGCAGAAGAATTGAAATTGATTCAGGTTCGTGAGACAATGTCTTTTCCGGATCCGCTGACGCTGGATGATGTGATAAAGATTGGGACTCAGAATAATCTTGAGATGCGTATCAGCCGAATCATGGCAGATATTGAAAAAGACAATGCGTTGGCTGAAAAATTGAACATGCTGCCGCAGCTCAGTCTTTCCGGCAATCTGGGATATCGCAATAGCTATAACATTTCAAAGTATCAGGATGTTAACACCGGACAGGAGTATCTGGGGTCTTCTACCAATCAGGAAAAAGCGACCAAGCTTATGAACATTGACCTGTCGTGGAATATTCTGGATTTCGGTCTTTCCTATCTCAGAGCGCGTCAGGCTGTCATGGGAACTGAAATAAAACGCATGGAGCGCATCCGACAGTCGCAGAAACTGGCAGTGGAGTTGTCCGCAGCATATTGGCGGGCTGTCCTGACAGTAAAAGATTTGGAGCGCGTCAAAGCCATTGAAGCCGAAGCTACTGAATACAAGACAAGAGCAGAGGCATTGGTGGCTCAGAAACGGCTTGATCCGTTTATTGCAAAAGGCATTGAAAAGCAGGTGTCTGATTTGTCTATTACGTCAAACAATCTGCAAGCTGAAATCACTGCGGTCAAGATAGAACTTGCAAAACTGATGGGACTTTCTCCGGTAACCCGATTTGAATTATCGGGCGAAAGCAGTGCGGAAGCGTATCTGGAAAACATGCCGGATTCATCGAAAGTGGATCCCCGTAAGTTGGAAATAGTTTCTCTGAATCATCGCCCGGAATTATTTTCCGCAGATTTGGAAGAAAAGGTGCGGCAGGATGAAGCCCGCTCGGTGCTGGTGTCCATGTTTCCGGGCATTCGTTTAAGTGCGTCTCAGAATTTTGATTATAACTCATTTTTGCTGAACACGACATGGTCGTCTGTAGGTGTAAGCGTGGCTGAAAATATTCTTGCACTGCCGTCCAAGTACATGAGTTGGAAAGCAAAAGATAAAACTGTCAGCATGGTAAAAGCACAGCGTCTGATGCTCACTGCGGGAATCATTGCCCAGGTGCACATGGCGTTTCACGATTACCGGACAAAAGAAAAGCAGTTCAGGCTCTACCATAACGCATGGTTGATCTCTGAAGACCTGCTGAACATGAGCCGGGAACGGAATAAATTGGGAACGGTTACAGATGTGCAGATTACTCAGCGCATGATGGAAACCGTCGTGTCAAAGCTTCAACGGGACCGCAGCCTGACCGATGTGATGAACGCATATAATATGCTGCTGGTTACGCTGGGGCTGAATTTTGAACAGTGGACTGAAAAATTGGCTCAGATGAATGAAAACGCTATGCCGGAGGATATTCAGACTAGGGATATTACACCGGAAGCCAAACCTTTGGGAGGAAACAAATGAAGGTTAAGTTTTTTTATAGAATATGTATGAAGCAACAGGATCAAAGAACACAAGGAGGCAGCTATGTTTAAATTGCTAAGGCTTGAAGACAGAATCGTGCTTGACGGCGCGGCAATGGATGCGATCCATCAGAAGGATCAGCAGGACAGCCATCAGTACGATCTGATAATGCAGGCGCAGGGGGGACATGTTTCAGATCATCATCTGACGCCGGATGCTCACCAAGCCGATATCGGAGCGCAGGATTCGGGACACGATGGTACGCATACCGATCTGGATACCCATCAGCCGCTCTTTCTGGCAGATGTAACAGACGCCGGACAGCACGATACCGGTCTGCATGTATTGGTTATATCATCAAATATCCAAGACCCGGATGCGCTCGCGGCAGCGGCAAAAGACGATGTATTGGTGATTCGCTATGATGCAAATCATACCGGCGTTGACGATTTGGCAAAAATGATTCACAACGCCCTGGGCGGCAAAAAAGCCGATTCCATCGCGTTTGCAACCCATGACGGAAACACCGACACGGCAGAGATTCGTCTGACCAGCGTGGATGTTACATCTCAGGACACACTGCTGCATGATGCCAAACAGCAGGCGTTCTGGAAGTCTGTCGGCAGCGATTTGTCTGACAAAGGACGCATTGATCTGCTGGCATGCAACGTTACCGCAGACCATGCCGGAGAGCAGTTTGTTACAAACCTTGAGGGTATCACCGGCAAGCATGTGGCTGCATCTTCGGATATTACAGGAAATGCCTCTTTCGGCGGCAACTGGATATTGGAAACCGGAAATGTCGATTTAAAGAACGTCTATTTTGACGATCATAAGATTGATAGTTATGACGGTACGCTGCTTAACGGACTGGATCATTATTATCAGGGCAACAGCGCTGCCGGCGCCTTCAATATCCTTGATAATCAGAGCTATACCAAAGGCACTTATGCCTTTTTTACATTTAACCCCGATACTTTCCAGAACACGCTGGGAACTACTGTCTCCTACACGGCTACGGGGATGCCGCCCGGGTTGAGCTTCAACTCAACTTATCGGTTGTTTACGGGAACGCCTAAGCCGCCATTAGGAAAAACGCTGCTGCCCGCTTATACCATAACGGTGTTTGCTTCTGATGCCAACGGCGGTACAGATTCTCTGTCGTTTACGATGAAGATTGCTGATACCGGACATAACGTGCCGAAATTCGCATCCGATCCTACCGCCCTTTTGTATATTCAGGAAGGCGCGTCAGCCGGAACGCTTTTAAGTCCGAATTACGGTAATGCCTATGTCCCCAAAGCGGTTGATGCGGATCCGGGAACTGCCGGAATTATCGGATACAGAATTGTTGCTCCGACCCCGACTAATGAGGTATGGAGATCGAATTTCGCCATAGGAACTGACGGCACACTGTCTGCGGCAACCTCGAATCTGACGCCGGGACTGTATAAAATGACAGTCGAAGCTTATGACGGAAAAGGATATCAGGATACATCCCATATTACGGTGTCGGTTACATCCAAGCCCAAGCCCGTAGCATGGCTTGAATTCAGCAATCCCTCATTTGAGGAAATGGGCGGCATAGATATACTGACAGTCAATCTGGCAAACACGGTAGGCAGCGATACGAACGTGTTTTTACAGTTTGCAGGCACAGCCACCGTCGGCGCGGATTATTCTATCGCCCCCAGCGTTATCACGGTTCCAGCAGGTTCTTTCACTGCCAGTATGACCCTTACCGGCAAGGCTGACCTGCTGCCGGAAGGCAATGAGACCATTATTGCTTCAATCTACAGCGGAGGCGTTCGGTTAGATGCCAGCGCTCATCCGACTCAGGTAACCGCGACGATTGTTGACAACACGCCGCCGCAGGTGTCGCTGGCTCTGAGCGCGAATACTTTCTCGGAAAAAGGCGGCTCTACGGTTCTGACCGCAGCTTTAGCAGGCGGAGCTACCGCGCCGGCAGATCTGCACGTCAATCTGAGTTTCGGCGGGCAGGCAACGCTGAATACGGATTACACGATTACAAACAGCGTGATTACCATTCCGAAAGGACAAGCCTCTGCTGCCATTACGGTTGCGGCTCTCAAAGATATTCCGTTTGACAACACGGGCGATGAGACCATTATCTTTACCGGAACCAGCACAGATGCTCCGTTGAACCCGGCAAACAGCACACTGACCGCGACGATTAAGGACTTTGATTTTGCGAGTCAGCCGACTGTAACCATAGACTTTGCCCGTCCTTATCTGTATGAAAACGAGACGGCTCTTCTGAATGTCAAGCTGACCAACACAGCGGGCATCACCTCTCCGATCAATGTGTATTACACGTTTGTCTCCACAGGACCGCTTAGCGCAACGTTGGGCACGGATTATAATGTTACTCCGTCTCCGCAGATGATTACCATCAACCCGATGGCTGGCGGCGCGGATGTCGTCATTGTCGGAGTAATAGACGGCATCACGGAAACAACGGATTTGCATATTGTCGCGATGATCGATGCTATCAAAACCGTTGACGCAAATGTCGGCTCTCAGAGTACGGCGGATATTCTTATCAAAGACTATACCGTGCCGACAGTTCATCTGACTCTTGCTGCCGGCACAACCGTGCTTGAAGGCAGCAATATCTCAACTGTTCCGATCAATGTTACGTTGGATCGCCCCAATCCCAACAATCAGGTCAATGTGTTCCTGAATCAGGTGAATCAGGGCGCTGTAGGCTATGCTGCAGCTCCGAACGGCGGGGATTATACCCTGTTCTATGATGGCGCAGGAACAACCCCTGTTGAGATTGTCAGCGGTCAGTACATGGTAACGTTCACGCCGGGCGTAACGGCAAAAACCCTGTATGCCAAGGCATTGGCGGACGTTTATATTGAAGGTACGGAAAACCTTATCTTCAATGTTGTCAACGCAGGACAATTTGCATACACATCGGCAGATACCGTAACTATGCCGATTGTTGATGCAAACACCAGCGGTGCAAGAATCAGCCTGACTCTGCCAGTCGCGACCTTTGCCGAATCCGGCACCGCGAATAACACTGTTCTCAATGTTACCATGACCGAGCCGATTCAGGGCGTTGTTACCGCAAAGCTCAACTACTCAGGAACCGGAGTTCTGGGAACGGATTACACGGTTTCCGGTGCTACGGTAACTGCTGATGGGAAGTTGACGGTTACGATTCCCGCATCCAGCAATCTGGCAGAGATTACCCTGATCGGAAAAACAGATTCGGTCTTTGATCCGAATGAGACTGCCAGTTTTACGCTTGAAAGCGCAACCAATGCCGCGATTGTTGCTCCTGCGGTGATGACGGCTACGCTCATTGATAATTTCAATGTGCCGACAGTTGCGATGGCGTTCGGTTCGACATTCCATGAATACCTGACGTCTAACACCACGACCCTGACGGTAAATCTGGCGGGTGATCCGATACAGCCTGGAACGACCGTCAATATGTCTCTGACGCCTCAGTATCCGGCGTCTTACGGCTATGCAACACCGGTCGCGGACTACGCGTTAGGTGGGTCGGCAGTATGGGATTCTGCGGGTGGTTATTACACCGTTGCAGTAACGTCTTCAAACACCACCATCAGCATCCCGGTTACCGGCGTTTCTGACCTCGTTGTGGAGCCGAATGAAACCGTGAGCTTGTTTGCAAGTTTTGCAGATGGGGCTATCCGCGCAAATGCGGTCACCTCAATTATCAACGACAACACCGGATCCGGATTTAACGTCTGGTTAGGCGCGATTGGCAGTTTCAGTGAACTAGGTGGTTCTGCCACCATGAAAGTCTTTATGAGTACTGCCGTAGCGACCGATACCACAGTCAGTTTGGCGTATGGCGGCGCGGCAACGCCTATAGCAAGCGGCAATGCAACACCTCAGCAGCCGACAACGTGGGACTATACCGTAGCAGGCGCTAAGGACGCCTTGGGAACACTCGTTACCATTCCGGCAGGGCAGACAGTCGCAACCCTTACGTTCACCGCTATTTCAGACGGAGCAGCAACGCCGTATTATGAAGGAAGTGAGACGCTTACCGTAGCTGTTCAGCCGTCTCCGACCAATCAGTATACCGTCGGCGCTTCGCCTCTGACATCGGTCGTTACCGGCACCATTACAGACGAGAAAGCAATTCCCCAAGTATCGCTGACTTACTCGCCCGGAAAATCGGCATCTTTCCCGGAAAGCATGGAAAATGGCTATGTGGTCAACCTTACCGTGCCGTATCCGAGCCAGTTGCAGTCTACGGTGTATCTGTCTTATGCAACCACAGGGACTAACCCTGCTGTTCAGGGTACAGATTACACAGCTCAGACAATGGGAATAATCAATGCAGGACAAACCTCCGCCAATGTTCCAATGGGGGGCAAGGACGATCCCCTTCTTGAACCCAACATGACATTCAAGGTAGCCGTGTCAAGCGTTGTCAGCGGCGGCGGTGCAACTGCAGGCACGACTCCGAGCAGCCTGATTGAAACAGTCGTGGATGATGACGCCGCCAGAGGCGCTCAGGTTTATATTCTTTCTCCGGGATTTGTAGGGCTGAACTCCTCCGGACAATTCTCCGAAGGACAGAACAGCACCTTCACGGTAGGATTAGACCGCTCTGTTGCAAATCCGGCAACCGTTAATCTGCAATTCGGCGGCGCTGCGACTTATGGCTCCATCCTCGGACCGGATTATACCGTAGGATATTCGGTAGGCGGAACTTTCCAAACCGCTGTGGTTAACGCCTCAACCGGCAAAACGCAGTTGGTGTTCCCGGCAGGCGATACCCGCGCCAAAGTAACTGTCTATGCAAAGATTGACACTTACTTTGAACCTAGCGGTGAAGCCGTTACGGTGCAAGTGGCTGATCCTGTCGCCGCAGGCGGCGCTCCGATTGAAGTTGCCAAGTTCATGACTTCTGTGCCGGTTTATTCGGCTACGATTATGGATGCAAACACTTCTGCGCCTTATGTTTCGATTTCGGCTCCGGCAAGTTTCAGTGAAAACGGCGGACAGGCACTGGTGGCGGTGAAGCTTGACAAGATAATGGCTCAGGCTGTAACGGTCAATCTTGCCATTCAGCAGCCTACTGTGCTTCCGACAGAGGGAAGTAAACCGGACGCAGATTATGGTCCGGATTACGGAGCGGCAAATATAGCAGGATTCAATTTTCCCAACAAGTATATGATCGTTACTATTCCGGCAGGCGCCAGTCAAACCCTTGTTACTCTTCAGGGGCAGCCGGACAGCCTGTATGAAAGAAACGAGTTTGTACGTCTTCAGGTTACTGATGGGGCAGATGTGGGAAGCAAGGTGCAGATCACGACCAGCGACTCAGCAAAGATGGCTACGATTACCGAAGTCGAAAGTCTTGCGCCGCCTACGGCATCAATAACACTGGCTTCTGCTACATATGGAAGCTTTACAGAAGGCGCTGTTGCTCCATATTCTATTTCACTATTGAATGTCAATCTGAGCAATGCTAGCACCATTGACACCACCGTAACTCTGGATATGAAGGGAGACCCTGCAAATTGGGTACAGCCCAGAGGTTTTGCACAAGGCGGAGTGGATTACTCTGCAGCTGCAAGCTCATACTTTGCGGGTACATCGCCCCTACCGTTTTCAGGCGGAGAAAAACAGTTTGTAGATGTTGTTATTCCTGCCAATACGCAGACAATGCTTCTTACCCTGACGGGGATGACAGACACTTTTACAGAAGGCGATGAATATCTCACGCCCATCGTAACCACCAACGCTTCTTCGTTAAGTCCGTATAGCGTTGACAATACGACTGCTCCGCTTGGGAAAATCAAGCTGTTTGACTCAAGTTTTACTGCGCCGAGCGTCTATATTGGAGCTATAGTTGCGGGAACAATTGTAAAAGAAGGGTACATGGCAGCTTATCCGGTCGTTCAGGTGGATCTCAGCAAGGATCAGCCATGGACGCCGACAACCGGCTTTGTGGGCAACGTAACCCTGACATTAGGCGGAAATGCAAACTGGTCTGCCGGCGGAACAGGCTTAAATGCTCAGGATTACAAAGTCGAAGTCAGTTATGACGGTGATGTTGCTCCTCCCACGCCATTGACGCTTACTGAAGGTAAAATCAACCTTACCTTTCAGAAAGCTGGCGTAACAAGAGGTTACGTTAAATTTATCGGCATGGAAGATACCGTTTATGAGCCTGACTTCTTTGAGAATATCATTGTCGGCACCTCTGCAGAGGGATTAAATAATCTGCTTGGAAACGGTCCTGCAGGTACATTGGTGATGCAGGACTCGCTGTCAAAACCCACTGTAACTTTGGCAATGACGTCTGCAACATTGAATGAAGATGGCCTAACGGGTAAATCATCTACGGTATCTGTGAACCTGAGTACACCGACTTCTGAAACGCTGACGCTTACAGTGCAGATAGGTTCAGGCGGCGGTACTTTTGGCGCGTATTATGACTCTGCCGGCGTAATGGGCGATATCGGCTTCGGTACTCGTGATTTTACGATCAAGAGTATCAGCGGCGGAGCGCTTACGTTGAACAACGTATTCACAACGGGTAATGTGGATGGTACCGGCGGCGGCGGACATTGGACAGCGACCTTCACCATTCCGGCGGGTGTAACAAGTTATAACCTGTTCAACTTAGCAACACAGGATGAAGGGGTTTATGAAGGTGCCGAGAACATTTCGATTACGGTCAACACCATCGGCGGAAGTATCGGCGGATTTTACGATCAGTACGGCACTTACGGAGTTTTCAGCACGAGCATCAGCGGCGTAACTGCAACTATTGCGGAAAGCGATACTGCAAATAAGCCGTATATCAAGATGGCGTTTGATAAGACTTATCATATAACGGATGGAACGCCTTACACGAACTCGTATTACTTCTCGGAAGGTATAGCTGCCGGTTCTGTTAATGGCACAGATACCATGAAGTTGAGCTTGTTCCTGACAAAATCGGATTATACCACTGCCAACTCCAGTGCATCTGCCACAACGGTGCTGCTGACCTTTGACTCAAACAGCACTCATAAGGAATATGATAATCCGCCGGATGGTGCGACGCCTTATTCAGGAGGAACAGGATGGCCCGCAGCGCTTGCAACATGGGGCGGAAGTGCCGGAATGTTGCATACGTATGGCGCATACGGATACAGCTATGACTATACCAACCCTGCTAACGCTAATGGTGGTACAGTAACACTGAAAGGATATTCTTCCGGTACGTCTCATACCGCGCCGAAAGCGGCAACGTATACGATGCTGGTGGTTATGCCGCCGAATGTTTCTCAATATGACGTCATCTTCACAGGAATCAAAGACCGTGTATTGGAAGGCGAAGAGAAGATCACGGTAGAGATTGCACAAACCGCAGCAGGCGTGTATGCAGTAAGCGGCGCGTTTGCGAGCAGTGCATTCACAAGCACGGCAACGCTCTTGGATGCGGATTTGGATCTTGGTCCTAATGTATCGCTCTCGTTTGTTCAGCCGGATTTCACTGAAGGATCGGGTCCTGCTCAGTTGATGGCGTATGTTTCAGCAGGTAATAAGCTTGTTCAGGATTCTACGGTATATCTGACCTTCGGCACAGCAGGCAGTTATATCAATGCTTATCTTGCCAGCGACGGTTCTATGAATGCGATTACGAACGGCGGCGATTACTATGTTTTCGGTCAAACGCAGGCTATTCAGCAACCGACTTCTCGGGATAATTCAGCTTATATCGTGATTCCCAGAGGTGCCTCGACTGGAATGATTCAGTTGAACGGAGCAGCTGATGGGCGTTTTGAAGGACCCGAGTATGTAACCGCATCCATTTATGACAAGAAAGGTGCTTTCGTATCTACTGTCAGCACTGTATCCGCAACGTTGTATGATTCAGACAAAGCGCCGACAGTAACTTTGGGAATAAGCAGCAATCAGTCAATTACTGAAGGTGGCGCAGTAGCGCAAAGCTCAACCGTAACCCTGTACCTCAGCCAGTCTGCTGCAACCCCCGTAACGGCATATCTGAGCTTTACAAATAGCGGCACTGCTGCTCAGGCAGGTTTTGCTACGAGCGGCGATTTCCACATGTATTCAGCCGGAACATCTGTTTCGGGAGGTGATGTGGCCGGTTGGTCAGCTCCGACTCCGTTTGTGTTCACAGCGGGTCCAATGACCCAGGCTCTGTATTTTACCGCAGATGTTGACGCGGGGTATGAAGGCAATGAAAAGCTCGTTGTAACAGCAGTAACAGCCGCCGGAGCTTCTGCAATTCCGGGCGTAACTGCTACACAGACCGTAACCATCATTGATCGGGATCATTTGGATGTTACTTTGTCCCCAGTCAATGGGCTGACAACATTCATAGAAAATGACGCTGTATATCCGTTCACGATTGGGTTGTATGGACAAAGCGGAGGTGCACTGCAATCAAGCCCGGTGGTAGAAACCATTACGCTGACATTCACCGGCGGTGCAGCTAAGAGTGCAGGTTATATAGCGCCGGCGGATTATCAGGTATCTGTAGATCAGTTAACATGGCTCAATGTCGGAACAGACGGAACACTCGCATTGACCCTTCCTGCCGGACAATCCATCCATACGGCATATCTGAAGGGCGTGAATGATAATGTGTTTGAGGGAACTGAGTCCGTCAGAATGGGCGTTGTGACTGCAAGTTTCCAGCCCAGCTCATCAAATGTCATCACGGCGACGATAGTTGACGATGATCCGGGAGCTTATGTGAAGCTGGCATACAGCGGCGTGATTGCTGAGAATGGCGGAAGTGCGCTGATCAGAGCCATGCTGGTTAATACGGACGGCGGCGTTGTGGGCGCTACGGCAAACTCGCCTATCACGGTAAATCTGGACTTTAAAGCCGGTGATAGCGTAAGTAAGCAAGCAACTGCCGGAGTTGACTATACTTATGATTTATCATATTTAGTCATTCCTGTAGGATACACGGAAGCGGTTTCTCCGGGAAATATCAATGCGATTAACGATAATAACACTTATGAAGGCGCTGAAACCTTCACGGTGGGTATTTCGGGATCTGTGGTTGGCGCGGAGATATCAAGCGATGCGAACATCACCTTTACGATAGCAGACGATGATCCGGGTCCGACAGTGTCTCTTGCGATTTCCCCATCTTCAGGCACATTCTCGGAAATCGGCACAGGCGGCACTGCACAATCAGCAACGCTGACAGTGTATTTGTCCCAAAATGCGAATTACGCCGGTAACACCAGCCCGACAACGGAATATGTGTTCCTTGATATTGCGGGACCGGCAAGCTATGGCTCTACGATGCAATATTCTCAGGGCGCGGATTTCTTCCTGTCCGATGCTGCGGGCAACACGATTGGCGCGACTTTAAATGCAAATGGCTCCAAACTGGGGTATAAGGTCAGCATTCCCAAAAATACGCCCAGCGCAAGCTACTATCTCAAGGGCGTAGATGATTCACAGGGCGCTGTTGGTTCCAAACCGTGGCACCGGTATGAAGGCGATGAGCCGCTGACCATCAGCTTGGGTTCGCAGTCCACCGGAACGTATTACAGCAATTTGCAGACCAACACCTCTGCAAGCATCGTCACGGCAACAGTAGTTGATTATGACGACCTGAGTTTGGCAAGAACGGTGTCGTTCAATTCAACAGTCGGAACGATAGATGAATACGCAGGTACCAACGGATACTCGTTGAATCTGCAAGTAGCTACGGGTTCTTATCCGGTAACGGTGAACTTCCAGGTCATTCCGTCTTATACGGCTGCTGCTTCTGGACAAGCGATGGTGGCAAGTGACGGTTTGGCAAATGCGAAACCGGAAGACTTTGATGTTCAGGTTCTCTACAGCGCTGGTGCTGGTGCCGGATATTCGGCAGGCTTGAGTTTTACCGGCGGCGCAACAGTCATCGCAGGTCAGACAGCGGGGTATTTCTCTCTGGTGATTCCTGAGCAGACAAATGCCGGAGTGACCCAGGTGGCAATGAAGCTGGGTATTTTTGATGATAAGATGTATGAACCCACTGAGACCTTTGCGATCAATATCGTTTCTGTAACCGGAGGTATAACCGGAAATGTCGGAATTAACAATTATTCCGCACTTACCGGAACAATTGCTGATAATGATATCCCGGTCATCAAGATCGAAGTGGATCAGTCACAGCCGGGCATGAATGACAGCCGGTTGCCGGATTGGGCATCAGGACATACTGTTACTGCCGGTGGTACAGCCAGCCCAGTGTATGTTGTTCCCAAAGATGGCAATTGGAACGGTCATTACTATATGGCAACCAAAGATAGCATAACTCCGGCAACAATCGGAACAAGTCTTACTACCGGAGCGGTTGAGCCTGCATGGGTTATCGGCGGCAATGTTTCTGACAACGGAATCATCTGGAAGGATATGGGTGTTTTTGATCAGAAATGGACTCCGGGCATGGCGGTTCAGACCGGCACGATGATTATGCCGACGGATCCGAAGCTGAACGGACACTTCTATGTGGCAACTGCTGTAGTTACCCCTACTGCCGGTGCATCAGAGCCTAATTGGATTCTTACGGGTGGCACACAGACTGACGGTACGGCATTGGACGGTATCACATGGAAGGACATGGGTCGCTACAACAATTACTTTGTTGAAGGCGATGCTCAGGCCACAGGTGCCAGATACTTCAAGATCACCAAGACTGTGGAGACCACAGACGGCATGACGGTGGATTGGTATGTGAATACCTCGCCGACAGCGGGACATGCTGCATTGGCAAGTGATTATTCTTCCGGTTCGGTTATCAGCGGAACCGCGATACTGCCTGCACAAGCCGGATCGGTTGTTGTACCTTATGACATG
>DYRC01000188.1 GCA_020718925.1 Desulfonema limicola | reverse complement strand
GGAGGTTATATTTTGGCACGTATCACCGTAGAAGATTGTCTGCCGCGGGTTAAAAACCGTTTTCAATTGGTTCACATGGTCGCAAGCCGTGTGCGGCAGATTCGGGAAGGCTCGGAATATTTGGTCAGTTCCCCGAAAAATGAGGATATTGTTGTGGCATTGCGTGAAATTGCCGCAGGAAAAGTGGTCATGAAAACAGAAAAAGACAAGGCATAGGCTTTTATAGGTTATGGGATGCGGAGTTTTGCCTATAAATCATTGAATAAAGCCGTTGCCCAAGCCATTCACCGCTATGATATGATTTCCGAAGGAGATCGGATTGCGGTGGGGCTTTCCGGCGGAAAAGACAGCATGGCGCTGTTGCGGATATTGCAGGAACGGCTTTCTCACATCCCCATAACCTATCACCTGTTTCCGATTTACATTGATCCCGGATTTACGGGCGGATTTGCGGATGAACTCATCCGTTATTGTGAAAAAATGGGCTATGCGCTGAGAGTGGCGCATACGGATTACGGGATCATCGCTCACAGCCCGCAGAATCGGGAAAATCCTTGCTTTTTATGCGCCCGGCTCCGGCGTAAACGCTTGTTTGAAATTGCCGATGAATTAGGATGCCGGAAATTGGCATTAGGACATAACAAAGACGATATTATTGAAACATTGTTTATAAACATCTGTTATGCCGGAGAAATCAGCACCATGCTCCCGGCACAGGAGATGTTTGAAGGAAGATTTGTGATTATCAGACCCCTTGCTTTTGCTGATGAAGAACTGATTCGGCGGTTTGGAAGATCGCGCGGATTTCCGGAATTTATCAATCCGTGTCCGTCCGCCGCTATCTCCAAACGCCGGGAAATCAAATTGATGCTCAGTGAGCTTTATCGCGGCAATAAAAAGGTAAAGGGCAATATTTTCAGAGCTTTAAGCCACGTAAAACCGGAATATCTGTTAAAATCATGATTGACATACAAAATCAGCGAGATCATCGCAATATTCCCATTGACAAGGTGGGAATCAAAAACCTCCGCTATCCGATTATCGTGCTGGATCGCAGAAACAAGGTTCAGCATACGGTCGCCTCAATCAATATGTATGTGGATTTGCCTGAAAAATATAAGGGAACCCACATGAGCCGCTTTGTGGAAATGCTGCACCTGTTTCATCCCGAAGTATCGTTGAAAAATATTTCGGAACTTCTGGCGCACATGAAAGAATATCTCAATGCCGCATCCGCGCATATTGAAATCGCTTTTCCGTATTTTATCGAAAAACTGGCGCCGGTCAGCAAATCCCCCGGACTGATGGATTATACCTGTCGGTTTATCGGCTCTATCAATCCTCAGAATAAAACGGATTTGGTCTGTGAGGTAATGGTGCCGGTGTCTTCGGTCTGTCCGTGTTCCAAGGAAATCAGCGAGTACGGCGCACATAACCAGCGCGGAGAAGTGCGGTTAAGTACCCGATTTAAAAAATTTATCTGGATAGAGGATATGATCGAGCTGGTGGAAAGCGCGGCATCCTGTGAGGTCTATTCGATATTGAAGCGGGTGGATGAAAAATGCGTTACGGAAAGAGGCTATCGGAATCCCAGATTTGTTGAGGATATTGTGCGCGATATTGCGTTTAAGCTCAAAAGAGACGATAATATTACATGGTTTTCAGTGAGTGCGGAAAATTTCGAGTCCATTCACAATCACAGCGCGTATGCCTCAATTACCTGCGGTCAGAAACCTTAAAGATTGAATATCTGACCATAATATGATATATGCCCCGAATTATTCAAATCCGAAACGCAACAGGTTTTAATCAGAATGAGAACACCATTTTACAGATTCAGGTTTGATTTTGACGTGGGCATGTTGATCAAAAGCCCGTGCAAAGATTGTCTGAAACGCTGTCATGAATTTCCGGCATGTATGGAAGAGTGTGAAGTATTGAATAAAATCCAGCAGATACTGGCTGAACTCCGTTCCTGTTCAAAAGGCTGATGAAACAGATACAACCTGATAATACTGCTTATGAAATAAAAGAACAGGAGAAAGGAAACCTGCTCATTTGTTTCAAAGGCAGAATGGATATTCACAGCGCGGCGCCGCTGATGAAAGACATTTTTGCGATGCTGAGTGCCAAAAAACCGTCCGCAGTGTCGGCAGACCTTGCCGGCGTGTCATATTTTGATGATTTCGGTGCGTTGGTATTGTTTGAAATCAGAGAATTTATGACAGAGCGGCAGGGGAAATTCGGGCTGCTCAATGTCAGCCCCGGCATGCGCGATATTCTTGATCAGATTCGCTTTGATACCTGCATCAGATGCGTTCCTGTCAAAAAGAAGCGGTCTGTCAATATGGTGATGCGGATGGGACAGGCAGCTATCGGCGAGGCTTCCAACCTCGGCTTTATGCTCACATTTATCGGATCGGTGATTTCTTCTCTGATTCATGTTTTGTGCAATCCCAAATCCCTCAGAACAGAAGACACGATTACGCAGATGGAAAAAACCGGCGTGGACGCGCTTCCGATTGTGGCGTTAATCAGTTTTCTTCTGGGATTGATTATGGCGTTCATGTCTTCCATTCAGTTCAAGCAGTTCGGGGCAAGCATTTATGTGGCGTCTCTGGTGGCATTTGCGATGGTCTCCGAACTGGGTCCGATTATGACCGCAATTGTGGTTGCCGGAAGATCCGGATCCGCGTTTGCAGCTGAAATCGGAACCATGAAAATTTCCGAAGAAATTGATGCCTTAACTACGATGGGCTTTGATCCGATCCTGTTTTTGGCAATTCCGAGATTGATTGCGGCAGTCGTTATGGTTCCGCTGCTTGCCCTGTTTTCAAATTTATTTGCAATTTCGGGCGGAATGATGGTCGGCGTATTTATGCTCAATCTCACACCCAATACCTATATCAAACAAACCCTTGTCGCGCTGACCTTGAAAGAAGTGATTTGGGGAATGGGCAAAAGCGGGGTGTTTGCGGGATTGATTGCCGGAATCGGCTGTATGAGAGGATTTCAGGCAAAAGGCGGAGCATCAGCAGTCGGAAATGCCGCCACTTCTGCGGTCGTCAGCAGCATTTTTCTGATTATTTTGTTTGATTCTATCTTTGCGGTTATCCGAAGTTATCTTAGATAGAGTGTTATGTGTTATGTGTTATGTGATTTTTCTTAACACTTAACACTTTCCACTTAACACCTTTTAAAAAAGGAGTAAAAAAAATATGAAGAAAACCCAACAGGGCTTTTCCCTGATTGAACTTCTGATTGTGATGGTGATTCTGGGGCTTCTGGCTGCGCTGGTGGGTCCCAAAATGTTCGGAAAAGTTGGCACTTCCAAACAAAAAACAGCAAAAACACAGATAAGCCTGTTTGAAAGCGCGTTGGATACTTATCGTCTGGATACGGGCAAATATCCCTCGACAGAGCAGGGAATGCAAGCATTAAGAGTCAAGCCGCAGGGAATTACCAAATGGGAAGGACCTTATCTTCCCAAAGATATTCCGCCTGATCCCTGGGGAAATCCGTATCAGTACAAATCGCCCGGAGATCACGGACCTTTTGATATTATTTCTTTCGGATCAGACGGCAAGCCCGGCGGAGAAGGCGAGGACTTGGATATTGTCAGTTGGAAAAATATCGGTGAGTAGGGGCGGGTTTTCGCTGCTTGAACTGCTGGTGGTTCTTGCCATTATGGGGCTGATGTCCGCGCTGGTCATGCCGTATCTTGCCGGAACGCTGGGAAATACGAATCTCAAAACAGCGGCTAAAACCGTTGCCGCATCGCTGAGATATGCCAGAAGCCGGGCGGTTTCGGAACAGCTTACATATCTCGCCCTGTTTGACAGTGAAACGCGCAGTTTGCGGATATTCAGCGAAACCGAAAAAGCAAAACAAGCCAAAACCTATCATCTGCCTGAAGGAATTTTTTTTGAAAAAGCAAGATCGGCAAAAGGCGTTACGGAGTCCGGGCTTTTTCGGATGATGTTTTATCCGACCGGCGCGAGCAGCGGCGGCGAAATCATTCTTGCAGACGCCAAAGGACGGCAATATGCGATCCGGGTTCATTTTATTACCGGCGTTGTGGAATTAAGCGATTGAATGATGTGATAATTCGGCAAAGCCGGATAAATGAAAAGGAACGAATTTAAGATGTGAAATGACTACTGAATACGGATAAGCTGAAATATCCTGCTTGCCGGAATGCCTTCCCAGCCCCAGTTCCGCCCGTAGGTTTCATATCGCAATTCATGCGCGGCTCTTGCCAAAACCCAGTCCATAGTTATCTCCCGCGCCGAATTTCTGTCCCATTTTGTCAGAATCGCAGGCTGAATTGCCAAGTTTTCAACTTCGTCAAGATAGCCGTCAATAAACGCTGTTGTAACCTGATTGAGCCATAAATTCAATGTCTGGATAAACGGTTTGAGATTTGCATCCGCAGGCATAAGTCCGGCAAACATGAGCGATGCGTTGCGCTGCTTTTCGTGATCTTCGGGATTCTGATAATTCAATCCCAAAAATTCATACAGCCGGATATGCGCCATATAGCAAAATGCCTGAATCATGCCCGCCAAATCCGTCAGCAGATTTTCACGCGAATCATAGTCTTTCGGCACACATTCTTTTGCCGGCGGTCCTTCAAAATCCAGCCATTTTATCCCAGAACCTTCAAGCAATCCCTGATCTGCGTGAAGATCGCCGTGAACCTGTGCCTTCATTAAGCACCCCATCCCTGCCCCGAAACGGAGAGGAACGGAAAGACTCCCCATTTCCTGTAAGGAAGGGGGCAGGGGGGGGAGGTTCTGAGCATTTTCAGCCCATCGCAGCATATCCGCCTCAGTTGCCTGAATTGCTTCAAATCCGGGCAATCCGCTGTTCAGAAACGCTATGTGCATCTGTGCCACAGACCTTGCTGTCTTATCAGCAAAGCAGCGGATTTCATCAGTATTTTCCAATCGGTTCAGCGAATCGGCAAAAACTTCTCCGATCCGGCATCCGCTCCGCACAGCTTCCATAATCATATTGAGCGGTGTTTCCTGATAATATGCAATGCCATAGACTTTCGGAATATTTGAATATCCGGCTTTTGCAAGGGCTTCATACCGCCGGGCTTCGGGATTCGGCAGCCATATTTTACCATCTTTGCCGCAATCTCCGCGCATATCTTTGTAGGTTTTGCTGACGATAAATTGTTTAGTCGTATGAATGAATGTTAAGATGTTAGAAGAGGTAAACCGCATGTCGGGCAATTCAACGCGGATAGGCTTTGGAATGGGATGCAGGGCGCAAAACCTCACCATGCCGCCGTTTGAGGTCTGAATATTTCCAGATGAATCATATTGATGAAAAAGCGCTTGTTGGAATTGAAGCGTCTGTTCCGCATCAGCTATTTCCGGAATAAAATAGCGTTTGACAACTCGTTCATCATTGCTTTGTTTCAAGGAAAACCGCTTGATAAAACAGCTTATCTCTGATGAAAGAGAAAAACTGTCTTCTGTAATAATATCTTCGATAATCGCATCTTTTTCTGCAAACCATCGCTTTTCTTTGAAATTCATATATCGCTCATTCCTCAAATATGACGTTCTTATTGACAGAACTTTATCATATTTGGCGTTGATGTCAACAGAAACGCAAGATAACATGAAGGATGCTGAAAATTATCAGAGAAAACTTTCTTGACACATCAATCAGGAGATCGTTATATATGAATATGATTTCATCAAACTGAATCTTACGGAGGATAGCCATGTCCCGCATTGAAGAGATGCTGAAACACCCGCAGGTGTTAAAAGTTACAGATAATGTGAATGAAGAACTCATAGAGCGCAGAACATATAAACCGCCGATATGCAATGCGTTTTCAGATTCTTATAGCATTCTTGAGCCTGCTGACGAATTTGAATTTGACATTGATCCGGAAGCCATGCACAAACTTCCCAACATCATCAGAAATAAGGTTCAGCGCGTTAAGGGCGTGGATTGTCCGGATGAATCTGTGAAAGCGCAATATAGCAAAAAGCGCAATATCGGCATTGTATTTTCCGGCGGTCCATCGCCGGGCGGGCATAATGTGATTGCAGGCTTGTATGATGCGGCTAAAAAAGCCAATCCGCAAAGCAAAGTCTATGGCTTTCTGATGGGACCGGATGGCATCATGGAAAATGAGGCTGTCGAATTGACCGACGATGTGGTGAATGCTTACAGAAACGTGGGCGGCTTTACCATGATCAAGACCGGACGCGCCAAAATTGACAATGATAAAAAAATGGCATTGTCCAGAGAAACCGCCAAAGAATTGAAATTAGACGCGCTGGTCGTGGTCGGGGGCGATGATTCCAATACCAATGCGGCATTTTTAGCACAGGAAATGTTCCATGACGGTGTGCAGGTGATC
Source organism: Desulfonema limicola (assembly GCA_020718925.1). GTDB lineage: Bacteria > Desulfobacterota > Desulfobacteria > Desulfobacterales > DYRC01 > DYRC01. The sequence goes on along the minus strand of DYRC01000188.1, from coordinate 1,600 downwards.
GGCGTTCCCAAAACCATTGATGGCGATATTCAGGTCAGAGACAGAAACGGAAATGTGCTGTGCGCCATGTCTTTCGGATTTCATACCGCCGCCCGCGCCTTTGCCGGTTCTATCAGCAATCTCTGCACAGACGGCAGTTCCGATGTCAAGTACTGGCATATCTGCAAGGTCATGGGGCGGGTGGCAAGCCATCTGGCATTGGAAGTTGCGCTTCAGACCCATGCCACCATGACCTTTATCGGCGAAGATTTGGCAGATTACACGGATGTCCGAAGGCTTAAAGAAGGAACCACCGATTACACCGCTTTCGGCATGACGCTCAGGCATTTGTCCCGCGTGATTTGCGATGGCATTGTCAGACGGGCGGCTGTGGGCAAAAACTACGGTGTGCTGGTGATTCCCGAAGGTGTGTTAGAATTTATCAATGAAATTCAGATTTTTATCATAAAACTCAATACGATTATCGCTGAATACAACAAAAGCCATGATACGACATTTCATGCGGATTTTTCAAAGCTTAAAGACAAACTGGATTATCTTCGCAAGCTTGCCGAGCGTTCTGAGGAAGATCGGACGTTTACCGTATGGAACAGGCGAGATGACGATCTGTTTAATGCCATCCCCGGATTTTTTCAGGAAGGGCTTTTAATGGAGCGCGACAGTCATGGCAATTTTCCGTTTTCACAGGTTGAAACCGAAAAAGTTATTCTCGGTCTGGTGCAGGATTATCTCAAAACTTTAAGAGAAAGAGGCGAGTATAAAGTCGGCATTCATCGGGATTATTATAAAAAAACCTTGAAAAAAGGCGGACTTGACCCGGATTTTTACGGACCCATTTTGTTTAAAAACTATGGCGATGAATATCTGAAGGTCAAACCCGCGATTATTTCTGTCAGAACGCTGACTCAGGCGTTGGTCAAAGGCGGCGCGATGCCGGAAAGCGATAAAATTCCCGCGCCGATTGAAAAAATTTACAAAAAATCCGTGCCGAGTTTCAACACGCAACTGCATTTTTATGGCTATGACGGCAGAGGAAGCGATCCCACGCGGTTTGACTGTACTTACACTTACAATCTGGGCTTGACCGTGTTTTCCCTGATTGCCAACGGCGCGAGCGGTCTTATGGCGGCTATCCGAAATCTGGAAACGGATTTTGACAAATGGGAGCCTGTCGGCATTCCGATTGCACCGCTCATGCACCTTGAAGAGCGCGGCGGAAAGCTTTCTCTGGTGATTGAAAAAAGCATTGTGGATGTTAATTCGACAGCGTTTCAGGTGGTTAAAGCGTTGAGGGAAAAATGGCTTGCCGCATTTCCCGGAGATGATAATTACCGGCATCCGGGCAGTATCCGGCTGTGTGAGCAGGGCGAAGAAGACCGACCGATTACGCTGACCTTGAATGCGCTGGGGCGGGAGTGAATCAAGCCGAAATAAAAATATTTTACGATCAGGAAGGCAACACACTGACCGTGTGGTTCGGAAATCCGCAAGATGAATATATTTGTGAAGAAACCGGAGACGAAGTAGTTCTGATGAAAGATAAATCAGGGATGGTCATCGGCTTTGAGCGATTGAATTTTGTGATTCCGAAAACTGAAAA